>WQVT01000511.1 GCA_009785715.1 Acidimicrobiaceae bacterium
CCGGTCGACCCAGAAGTACGTGTTGGCGATCCCGGCCCACGCCAGCGACCCCGGCGAGCGCCCCTCCGGAGTGGCCTCGGTGTTGATCAGGTAGGTCAGCCCCCATTTCCCGCTGGTCCCGCGGAAGAAGTCGACGTCGTTGGACGCCTGCGGGTTCCCGGTCTTCCAGCCGGTGGCGGCGAGGTCACCGATGTGGTTGGCCGCCATGGCGGCCATGGTCTCGGCCGAGACGAGGCGGGTGCCGTCCATCTCGCCGTCGGTGAGCATGAAGCGGGCGAAGCGCAGGTAGTCGAGCGCCGTCGAGTACATCGCCCCGCCGGCCAGGACCACTTCGGCATCGGCCTTCAGGGAGTACTCCGTCTCGACCAGGCCATCCGGCGTGCGGCGATACACAGAGGCGGCCCGGTCGGCCCGGTCGGCCGGCAGGTAGAAGCTGCTGTCGGCCATCCAGAGCGGCTCGAGCACCGCCGCGGTGACGTACTCGTCGGCCCGGGTCCCGGTCGCCGCCTCGATGACCTGACCGACCCAGTCGATGCCGATGCCGTACCGCCACTCGTCACCGGGGTCGAAGAGCAGCGGCTGCTGATACCAGGCCCGGGTCCCGTCCATCACGCTCGGACGGTGGGTCTCAGCCAGATAGCGGGCGAGGCGGTCGTCGGTGAAGTCGTACCCGAACCCGGAGGTGTGGGTGAGCAGATGGCGGAGGGTCACCGGCCTCGCCGGCGGTCGCAGGACGGGCCTCCCGGCGGCGTCGTAGCCGGCGAACACCTTGACGTTCCCTTCGCCTCCGCCCTCGCCTTCGCCTCCGCCGAGGTACGGGACGAGGTCCCCGCAGGGTGCGTCGAGGTCCAGCCTGCCCTGCTCCACGAGCTGCATCGCCGCCACGCCCGTCACGGGCTTCGTCATCGAGGCGATGCTGACCAGGGTGCCGGCGGTCATCGGGACCCCGGCGCCGGCCTCGCCGGCCGCACCGCTGAAGGTCCCCTCCGGCGTGATCACAGCCGCCGCGGCGCCGATCAACTCCCCGCGCTCGATCGATCCGGCAAGGATCCGCTCGATGTCGATGCCCATCCCAGACCCCTTCCCGGACCCCTGCCGGGCGTCGTCCCGGGCTCGGCCGGCCGTACCCTAATGGCGATCGACCCGCGCGTTCTTTCTGAGCGATCTTGCCGCGCGGTCCTGCCGCGATACGGGTGCGGATCGCGCGGGCAAAGTGCGCGGAAAGATCGCGCGAGCCACCGGCAGGATCCGATCTTTGAACTGGCCAGGGGATGACCGGTTTTAGCGGGCATGCTTTCCTCGTTGGCCGCCCACGAAACCAAGGAGACCGCGATGCCAGGCAACGCCCCCGTACTCACCGACGAGCGCGAACAACTGCTCACCTTCCTGGCCCAGCAGCGTGACGGCATCCGCTACGCGGCATTCGGCCTGAGCGACGAACAGATCTCGCTGGCGCCGGCCGCCAGCAGCCTCTCCATCGGGGGACTGATCAAGCACGCCGCCGCCACCGAGCGGACCTGGATCGACCGGATCGCCCCGGTTGACGATCCGGCTTCACAGGACAGCGGTTCGCTCGAGGAACGGATGGCGGGCTATCAGGACAGCTTCCGTGTCGGCCCCGGCGACACCCCGGCTTCCCTGCTGAGGGCGTACGGGGAGGTTGCCGAGCGCACGGCGGCCGTTGTCGGCTCCGTGGACATAAACCAACCGGTCCCGGTCCCGAAGGGCGTCCCCTGGATGCCCGACGACCTCGACGCCTGGACGGTGCGCTGGGTGCTCCTCCACCTGATCGAGGAGACGGCGCGCCACGCCGGCCACGCCGACATCGTCCGGGAGACGATCGACGGCGCCCAGATGTACCCGCTGATGGCCGCCGCGGAAGGATGGCCGGCGACCGACTGGCTCAAGCCCTGGGCGCCCTCCTGAGCGGCCCGCCTGGGTGGCGCTGTCGAGCGGCGCTGCTGGACGGCGCTGCTGGACGGCGCTGCTGGGCGGCGCTGCTGGGCGGCGCTGCCGAACGGTTCGAGGCGGCGGCCCCGCTCGGGCTAAGCCTGGGCGCGATCCACCCGGTGCGCCCGGTGCACGGTCAGAGCAACTCGGCGGCGAGGTCGGCGACCCTCGACCGCTCGCCCTGGTGCAGCACCAGGTGCCCGAAGATCGACTGCCCGGCGAAGCGCTCCACGAGATAGGCGAGGGCGTTCGAGTACTCGCTGGCGTAGGGGTTGTCGACCTGCGTGGTGTCCCCGACGAAGACGACCTTGGTCCCCCGACCGACGCGGGTGAGGATGGTCTTCAGGACGGACACCTCCAGGTTCTGCGCCTCGTCGACCACGATGAAGTGGTTCTGGAAGGACCGGCCGCGCAGGAAGGTGACCGCCTCCAGCGTGAGCTTCTGGGACTGGACCAGCCCGTCGAGGCGCTCCTTGGCCCTGGCGTAGTCGATGCGGGGCTCAGGGCCCCCCTCGTTCTCGACTGCGGAGAGGGCGACCATGGCGTCGGTGACCGCCTCCATCCACGGCCCGAGCTTCTCGTCCACCGCACCGGGAAGGAATCCGATGTCCTGCCGGCCGACCGCGTAGAGGGGCCGGAGGATCATCATCCGGTCGTAGATGGACCCGGCGGGACGGATCCCGGCGCGCTTGCGCTGGATCCCGAAGCGGTCGTTCACGTCCGGCAGCGCGAAGTAATCCTCCCCGACGGTCTGGGCCAGCCCGGTCGCCAGCGCCAGCAGTGTCTTGCCGGTGCCGGCGTGGCCGGCGAGCGCCACCACCGGGACCTCGGGATCCATGAGCAGGTCGACCGCCATGTGTTGTTCGGTGTTTCGGGCTCGCAGGCCGTAGGGCCGCTGGTAGGTGATGGCCTTGAGCCCCGTGTCGGTCACCCGGGCGATGACCGTGCTCGACCGCCCCGCGGACAGGTCGAA
>WQVT01000512.1 GCA_009785715.1 Acidimicrobiaceae bacterium
CCCGACCTCGCCCAGGGCGAGGGCCTTTGGAAGATCAATCAGCGCGCCTTCGTGGTCCGCCACATCTGCACACCCGAAGAACTGAGGCTGTTCGACACCAACGCCCGGATGCTCGCCTAGGGCCTGCTCAGCCGACTTCTGGGCGGACCGAGCCGAGGAGCGGCCGCGGCCTCACGGGGATCATCGTCGCAGATCGTGCCCCACCGGTCCCCGGGGGCGCCGCTTGACGACGCCGAGAGCAATGCTATAAAGGTATATGAAACCATAGACGTCGGTCCGAGGGGGAAGACCGCGCTAGTCAGGCTCCTTGGCTGCATTGGGGAGGATGCAGTTGTCTTCCACAGGAGTACTACCGCTTCGGAGCCGTTCCCAAGTCGGGTTGCTCGTTGCGCGCGTCCGGTCGTTGCGCTCACGCTCCGCCTCGCGCACGTGCCGCACACCCGCAGACTTCATTCGGGCTGTGGGCGCGCGAGACCTGGAGGGTTCCCATGCGTAGAGTATTGCGGCTGTTCCGGCGCCGCAGAAAGTCCGATTCTTCCGACGAAACCGGTGGATCCTCTTCGGGGGGAATCCGCGAATCCAGGGGGGTGTTTCGTCGCACTCTCGGCCTAAAAGTTCTGCAAATCGTACCGGTTCTCGTCGTCGTAACCTTCTTTACCACGGCGCTGAGCGATCTCATTCCCGGATCGACCGCCCTCGCCTACCTCGGCCCCAATGCCGGGCCGGCGGCGGTGAACAACTTCAACCGGGAGTATGGACTCGATCACTCCCTGCTTCACCGCTACTGGACCTGGGTCACCAACGCGCTGCAAGGCAACCTCGGACTCTCTTACCAGACGCACAGCTCGGTCTCGCACATCATCGCCCAGCACCTTGCGGTCACCGTCGAAGTCGGGCTGCTGGCCCTCTTGATATCCCTCCTCCTCACCGTCCCGCTCGCGATGCTCTCCGCAATCCGCCCCGGAGGATTGATCGACCGGGTCGTCACGGGTACGAGCTCGGTACTCATTGCAGTCCCCGTCTTCATCACCAGCGTCCTGATCGTCTATGTCCTGTCGGTCAGGGCAGGCCTTTTCCCCTCGAGCGGTTGGGCATCGCTCTCCGCCGGCATCGGCCCCAATCTGCGGCACGTCGCTCTCCCTGTCATAACCGTGGTGCTAGGGGTCACCCCGCTCCTGGTCCGGGTGTTGCGAGGCGACATCGTCTCGACCCTGGGCCAAGAATTCGTGATCGCCGCGCGGGCACGCGGGCTCCCGAATCTGTACATTCTCTTTCGGCATGTTCTGAGAGCGTCCATGGCCTCCCTGCTCACCCTGATGGGCCTCATCCTCGGCTTCCTGTTCGCTGGCTCCATCGTTGTAGAGACCTTCTTCGGGCTCCCAGGACTCGGTCTCCTCGCCTCAAATGCGGTCACGCAAAAAGACCTGCCGATCGTCCAGGGCGTCGTGGTCTTTGTCGCCATCATCTATCTCCTGGCGAACATCCTGGTCGATCTGCTCTATGCCGTCCTTGACCCACGAATCGGGAGTCACCGCTGATGGCCGTCGCCGCCCCATCTTCCAGCGAGCCGGCCTTCTCGGACAGAGCCGCCTCGGGCAGCGCCCTCATCGGATCGATCGCCGCACCCGTTGCGACCGGCACCCGCCGTTTCCGTCCGGTCTTCTGGGCATGCATCATCTGGATCGGCCTTGTGGTGCTGGTGGCGCTCACGGTGCAGTGGCTGCCGATCCACAGCCCGGTCGGGGTCATCGGCATCCCGAACACCAATCCGAACTTCAGTCACGAACTCCTCGGGACCGACGCCATCGGCCGCAGCATGGATTCACGCCTGGCGTACGGAGCGCGAACCTCAATGGAGATCAGCGTTCTGGCGACCGTCATCCCCCTGTTCATCGGAGTCGTCCTAGGCCTTCTGTCCACCTACTACGGCGGGGTCGTGACCGTCATCACCGACATCATCGGCAACAGCATCCTCTCGATCCCGGGTCTGCTGTTCCTGCTCGCGATCGTCGTCGCAATGGGCTCCGGCAAGCCGGTCCTCATCGGGGCGATATCGATCCTCTTCATACCCGCCTACATGCGGCTCTCCAGGGCGAGCGCGATGAGCCAGATGGAGCGGGAGTACGTGACCGCCGCGCGCGCTATGGGAGCCTCCTCGTGGCGAATACTCGCCCGCGAGTTGCTGCCGAACACCCTTCCGTCGCTGCTCACCTATGCCCTGGTCGTGCTCCCCGCCGTCATCATCATCGAAGGCACGCTCAGTTTCCTCGGATTCGGCGTTCAGCCGCCCACGCCAAGTTGGGGGCAGATGATCGCTCAGGGTGAACAATACATGACGACCTCCCCCTGGCAGGCGTTTATCCCCTGCCTGGTCCTCTTCTTCACCGTCTTCTCGCTGAATACTTTGGGGGATCATTTCAGGGCGAAGATCGACGTACGGGGGGCCACCTGAGCAAATTATTACGAAGCGATACGCATCACAATTTCATACGCACTTTCTTCAAACTCATTTTCGAATGCTACACGGAAGGATCACCGAATGGAACTTAGGGCAGTAAGATCCAGGAACACCGCCACAATCGCCATCATCGCGGCGGTGTCCGCGGCGGCAGCGCTCGTCGGGCCAGGCGCGCTGCCTGCCGTCGCCGCCGGCGGGCCGAGCCACGGAGGGTCGGTCACCATGGACCAGCTCGGCATCGAAGCCAATCTCGACCCGGCCATCGGCGGCATATCGGCGTACCCGTACTCACCCGCCATGGAGGCCGTCTTCGGGCCCGGCCTGGCCTACATCCTGCCCTCCGGCAAGGTCGTCATGGGCTTCGCCAAGTCGATGACTCCGTCGTCCAACCTGAAGGACTGGACCGTCACGCTGCGCCCGGGCCTCAAGTTCACGGACGGCACGCCGTTCAACGCCGCGGC
>WQVT01000513.1 GCA_009785715.1 Acidimicrobiaceae bacterium
CCCTCATTGATCACCGAGAACCCCGAATCCGTCACCCTCCCCGACTAGCCTAACCGCCCGTGAATTGGCGTCGGAGGACCCGCAGAGCGCCCGTGGTCGGGGCGATCAGTCCGGCGGCGGAGCCGCACCGGCGCATCCTGGTGGTCTCCGCCAGCATGGGCGCCGGTCATGACGGTGCCGCACGCGAGTTGGCCTCCCGCCTTCGCCAGCAGGGCCACGTCGCCGAGGTGCGGGACTTCCTCGACGCCGGCCCCCTCGGCACCGGCCGGTTGCTCAAGCGTTGCTACGAGTTCGAGCTCCGCCACGTCCCGTCCGCCTACGACGCCACCTACCGGCTGTGGTACCGGGTGCCGTGGCTGGCGCCGGCGCTGACGAGGTTCGTGACGGCGCTGGCCAAGCCGAAGCTGCTGCGCTGGGTCAAGAGCCTCGACGCCGACGTGGTGGTGTCCACCTACCCGCTGTCGACCCTGTGCCTGGGCCGGCTCCGTCGCACCGGTGAGCTGCGCGTGCCGTCGGTCAACTTCATCACGGACTTCGGTGTCCACCCGCTGTGGGTCCACCCCGGCATCGATCTGAACCTGACCGTGCATGACGGGCCTGCCCGCCAGGCGCGCCTCCGCACCGGCCGGCCCTCGGTGGCCTGCGGGCCCATGGTGTCGCGCGCTTACGAGGGATTCGAGGGGCACGGCACCGCGCGCGCCGAGGCCCGGCGACGCTGGGCGCTGACCGAGGATGCGAAGGCCGTTCTCGTCGTCGCCGGATCCTGGGGGGTCGGAGGTATCCGCGAGACCTTTGACGCCCTGGCCGGCGACGGACGGTTCACCCCGGTCGTGGTCTGCGGCCGGGACGAGGCCACCTTCCGGGACCTCACCAAGCGCGCCCGGCGCTACGGAAGCCGGGCCATCGTGGTCGGCTGGACCGAGGAAATGCCCTCGTTGATGCGCGCCTGCGACGCGTTGGTGGAAAACGCGGGCGGGCTCACGTCGCTCGAGGCCATGCGCGTCGGCCTGCCGGTGGTCAGCTTCCGTCCGATCGCCGGTCACGGCGTGGAAAACACGACCACCATGGCGGCGATGGGGGTCAGCCGCCTCGCCCGCGACATCCCCCAGCTCCTCGACACCCTGAGTGAGCTCTGCGCCCGCGGGCCGGCCAGGGCCGCACAGGTCGACGCCGCCAAGGCGATGTTCGTCTCCGACGCCGCCAGCCTGGCGCTCTCCGCCGCCGAGACCGCTCAGCCGGCGGAGGAGAAGATCCGCTCCAGTGGGATCCGGGTGGTGGTGAGGGCGAGCGCCGCCTTGGCAGGCCTGCTCGGCCTGGCCTGGACCGGCCTCACCACCGGTGTGGGGGTCGCGGCGGCGGCCGGGGCGGGGGTCGCCCACCCCGAGGCCAACGTCACTGACGTCGCCTACGTCGGCGTCCGCCTCGATCCCGCTCAACTGGCCAGTGCCGCCACGCTGCGCGAGCTGGCCCGACTCGACGTCACCGCGGTGGTGGACGAACAGACGGCTCTGACCGACCCCGCCGGGCTGCGGCGACTGGCCGATGCCGGCGTCGACGTCGCCAACGGCGGCCGTGGCCTGGTCCGCGACTCCGACGGCTCGATCGACCGGCCCGCCCCGTGGAACCGGGCCGCCGGTGACGTGCAGGCCGGCACCCAGCTCGGGCGGATCATCGGCGAGCACGTCGACCAGTTCGTGCCAGGCCGGCGGCTCAACGCCTTCGACCTCGTCGACTCCGGCCAGGCGCACGCCCAGGTGGTCGTCCCGAACGACACCTGGTATGCCGCCGGCCCTGCGAATACGGGACCGTTGCAGGGCATGCAGATCTACATGGTCGACGGCCTCGCCGCCTCGCCTGCCCAACTCGACAGGCTCCTGCAGCGCCTGTCCGGTTCGCTCACGGCCTCACACCTCGTCGCTGTACCGTTCTCCGCTCTCCAGTGAGTCTCTGCCTCCAATGAGTCTCTGCCTCCAGTGAGTCTCCGCCTCCAGTGAGGACCGCCGGCCGCCTGGCCGCGATCGGGGCCGGTGCGGTCCTCGGCGGGGCCTTCCTCCACGCCGTGCCCGGGGTGGCCACGCTCCGCCGGTTCCGCTGCGCCGTCCTCCCCGGCCTTGCGGGGGTGGGCGACCCGGGGCACGTGGCGCTGACCTTCGACGACGGGCCCGATCCGGCGTCCACCCCGGCGTTCCTCGACGCCCTCGACGCCTCCGGTTGGCGGGCGACGTTCTTCCTGCTCGGCGAGCAGGTCTGCCGGTACCCGGACCTTGCGGCGGAGGTCGCCCGACGGGGTCACGAGATCGGGGTCCACGGCCACCGGCACCAGAACCACCTCCTCCGCAGCGCGTGCTGGACCCGCTCCGACCTGCAGCGGGCCGTCGAGGTCGTCGCGGAGGCCACCGGGAGCGCGCCCACCTGGTTCCGCCCGCCCTATGGCGCCCTCGCCGCGTCCTCCCTCGTGGCCGCCCGCGAGCAGCATCTTCCGGTCGTCCTCTGGACCTCGTGGGGCCGTGACTGGCGCAGCGCCGCCACCCCGGAGAGCGTCGTGGCCGACATCGCCGGGAGCTGGCGGGCGGGGGCAACGGTACTGCTCCACGACAGCGACATCACCTCCTCACCCCGCTCGTGGCGCTCCGCGCTCGGCGCCCTGCCGCTCCTGGCAGAACGCTGGTCCGCGGAGCGGCTGCGCGTAGGCCCGCTCACCGAACACGGGATACGCTCGCCCTCATCTCTGTAGACCCCCCTGCCGCTCCCTCCCCGTCGAGCCGGCGCCGAACACCTCGAATCAGGCGGCTGGCGCCCGCCCTTCTGGCCCTCGCCGGCGCGCTCGTCGCAGCGGGATGCGGGAGCACCGTCACCCGGGTCAACGCCCCGGTGCTGACCGTGGTGACCAGCCTGTACCCGCTGGCCCAGGCCG
>WQVT01000514.1 GCA_009785715.1 Acidimicrobiaceae bacterium
GATGGCCAGCCAGACCGTCGAGCGACGGCTGCTCGTGCCCCTCGGCACCGACCTGGCGGCGGCCGGGCGACCCTTCGACTACGAGCTCGAGCCCGAGCGTGACGAGATGCTCGAGGTCCTCGCGCCGCAACTGCTCGAGGCCAGGATCCTGATGGCGCTGCTCGAGGCCAGCGCGTCGGAGTACGTGGCCCGCCAGCGGGCGATGAAGGCCGCCACCGACAACGCCGACGAGCTCGTCACCTCGCTCAGACGGGTGATGAACCGGGCCCGCCAGGACGCCATCACCACCGAGATCATGGACATCGTCGGGGGGGCCGAGGCGCTGCGGGCCGGGAGCGACGGCGAAGCACCCATCGGCTCGATCGAACCGGACGGGGACGAGGACGAGGCAGGGCCTCTCGATGAGGCAGGGCAGGAAGCCCAGAAATCCAGGAGTGAACTATGAGCATTGCCGAAGACACCCCGCGCTCTGCGGAGCTTGTCGACGGGCGGGTCGTCGCCATCGCCGGTCCCGTGGTCGACGTGGAGTTCCCCGCCGACGCCCTGCCGGAGATCAACCAGGCGGTCACCTTCGACCTGCAGCTCGAGGGCCAGGAAGTGACCGTGACCGCCGAGGTCGCCCAGCAGCTCGGCGGCGGCCGGGTGCGCTGCGTGTGCATGCAGGCGACCGACGGCCTGCGCCGCGGCGCGGTGGTCCACAACACCGGGCGAGGGATCACCGTCCCGGTCGGCGAGGTCGTGCTCGGCCACGTGTTCAACGTGCTCGGCGTTCCCCTCGACACCGCCGACATCGGCGAGGTGGCGGAGCGGTGGGAGATCCACCGCGAGCCGCCCCCCTTCGACGCGCTCGAGATGGAGTCGACGATGTTCGAGACGGGGATCAAGGTCGTCGACCTGCTCGAACCGTACGTCCAGGGCGGCAAGATCGGCCTCTTCGGCGGTGCCGGCGTGGGCAAGACCGTCATCATCCTGGAGCTGATCAACCGAGTCGCCCAGCAGCACGGCGGCGTGTCGGTCTTCGGCGGGGTGGGGGAGCGCACCCGTGAGGGCACCGACCTGTGGCTCGAGATGCAGGAGTCCGGGGTGCTCGAGAAGGCGGCCCTGGTGTACGGCCAGATGGACGAGCCCCCCGGGGTCCGGCTCCGTGTGGCCCTGTCGGCGCTCACGATGGCCGAGTACTTCCGCGACGTCCGCAACCAGGACGTGCTGCTCTTCATCGACAACATCTTCCGCTTCGTCCAGGCCGGTTCCGAGGTCTCCACGTTGCTCGGGCGGATGCCTTCCGCCGTGGGCTACCAGCCCACGCTGGCCGACGAGATGGGCCAGTTGCAGGAGCGGATCACCTCGACCCGGGGTCACTCCATCACCTCGGTCCAGGCGGTGTACGTGCCGGCCGACGACTACACCGACCCGGCGCCGTTCACGACCTTCACCCACCTCGACGCCACGACCGAGCTCTCCCGCCAGATCGCCTCGCTCGGGATCTACCCGGCGGTCGACCCGCTGGCGTCGACGAGCACGATCCTGGCCCCCGAGATCGTTGGGGACCGCCACTACAACGTGGCCCGGGATGTGCAGGAGATCCTCCAGCGCTACCGGGACCTGCAGGACATCATCGCCATCCTCGGCCTCGATGAGCTCTCCGAGGAGGACCGCCTGACGGTGGCCCGGGCCCGCAAGATCCAGCGGTTCCTGTCCCAGCCGTTCTTCGTCGCCGAGGTGTTCACCGGCCAGAAGGGCATCTACACGCCGCTCAACGAGACCGTCGAGTCGTTCGAGGCGTTGGTCAAAGGCGAGTTCGACGACGTGCCCGAGCAGGCGTTCCTGAACGTCGGCGGTGCCGAGGACGTGCTTGCCAAGGCGAAGACCCTGCAGAGCGGCTCGTGAGCGAGACGCACGAGGGCCCGGAGATTCGGGAAACCTAGCCCGTGGCCACCTTCCATTTCGCACTGATCACGCCCGAGCGCACCGCGTTCGACGGCGAGGTGAACTCGGTCAGCCTGCGCTCTGCCGGCGGTGACATCGGCTTCCTCGCCGGGCACGTCCCCTATATCGGCGCCGTCCGCGTCAGCGACTGCGAGGTGGTGCCCGAGGACCAGGGCACGGTTCATCTGGCCGTCCACGGCGGCTTCATCGAGGTCGACCCCGACGGGAGGGTCACGCTGCTGGCGGACATCGTCGAGACGGCGGAGGAGATCGACGTCGCGCAGGCCCAGGCCGATCGCGACGCCGCCGCGCCGAGCGCGGGCGCCGCCGAGCCGGGGACCGAGGCCGAGGCGGAGGAGACGCTGCGGTGGGCGCAGGTCCGCCTCGACGTGGCCGGCGTCGGCGGGGGCGGGACCACGGGCTCCGGACCCGCAGGCGGTGCTTCCGGCACCGTCCCCCGTTGACCGGCGGCGGCGCAGCGCCAGCCGTCTGAGCCCGGCGGATGCCCCGGCGCCGCCTGGGCGTCGCCCTCCTGCTCGACCCGCCGCTCGCCGACGAGGTCGACGGGCTTCGCCGGGCGCTCGGTGACCGCGCCCTCGGTCGGATCCCGCCGCACCTGACCCTCGTCCCGCCGGTCAATGTGGCCGAGGGCGACCTCGGAGCGGCGCTCGGCCGGGTCCGGGACGCCGCCGCGTCCCTCGACGGTCCCCTGCGCCTGGAGCTCGGGCCCCCGGACAGCTTCCTCCCCGCCAATCCGGTCCTCTATCTCCGCGTCGGCGGCGAGGTCGACGGCCTCGCCCGGGTGCGGGCCGCCGTCTTCGCCGGCCCCTTGAGCCGGACCGAGGCCTGGCCGTGGATACCGCACGTCACCCTCGCCGACGAGGCCGACCCGGGGCGCATCGGGGCCGCCCTCGGGGTCCTCGACGCCTACCGGTCGGGCTTCGAGGCCGACCGCGTCGTCCTCCTCGAGGAGCGGACCACCCCGACC
>WQVT01000515.1 GCA_009785715.1 Acidimicrobiaceae bacterium
CCGTCATCTCCGCGCCGAGCGCGTAGGAGAGTCGGCGAATCGTGATGCTCAAGGTCCCCCCGATCCGAACGTGCCTTCGGTTCTCCTTGGAGAGAAGACTCGTCCATGCTAGCGAGGCGTGATTCACGGTTGGCCTGCCGCATCGCAGGAGAGGGCGAGGACCACGTCTTGCCGACCTCACCCTTGAGGTTGGTTTGACAAGACCTCCGTTATTAGGTGTACCTTACAACGGTGGCTGCGACGTTCGTGATCTTCCTTCGTGAGGGCATCGAGGCCTCCATGATCGTGGCCATTCTGCTGGCCTCCCTGGATCGCCTGGGCCAGCGCCGCCATTTCCGAGACGTCTTCGCCGGCGTCGCCGCCGCCCTCGTGCTCGTGGCAGTCGGCGGGGTGGTGGCCTACCTGACGATCAAGACCTACGCCGGGTCGCGGGCCCAGACCATCTTCGAGACCGTCACCTATCTGGTAGCCGCCTCGGTACTGACCTACATGACCTTCTGGATGCGGAATCACGCCCCCCGGCTTTCCGCCGAGCTGCGGGAACGGACCCAGGCCGCCCTGGACGGACGAGCCCGCTGGGGCCTGGGGCTCCTGGCCTTCCAGGCAGTCGGTCGCGAAGGCCTCGAGACGATGGTGTTCACCTTGGCCATCGTGTTCGCCTCCAGCACCCACGGCGCGCTCGCCGGGGGCGGCGCAGGGCTGGCGGTGTCGCTCGTCATCGCCTTCGCGATCTACCGGCTGGGCAAGAAACTCAACGTCGCGATGTTCTTCACCGCCGTCGGAGCGCTGCTGATGATCTTCGCGGCGGGGCTCCTGGTCGACGCCGTGGAGAACCTCCAACAACTGGGGTGGCTGCCCGTCTTGCTCCACCCGATGTGGAACACCAGCGGGTTGCTGAGCGAGGACAGCACCGTCGGCGACATCTTCCACAGCTTCTTCGGGTACGCGGATGCGCCCACCGTCGGTCAGGCGGTCGTCTACATCACCTACCTGGCCGTGGCGATCAGTGCGTTCATCGCCTGGCGCCCCCGCCGCCGGGTCACGACCGGGCCCCGGGCGGCGCTCTAGGCCATACCGACCGGGGTGCTCGGCTCTCCGGCCACCACGATCTCGGGAGCGCCGGCCACCGGGGCGACCCGGCGGAGGGCACCCCAGGCCATGGCCCCGCCCGCTATCACCAGCGCCCCTGCCACCACCAGGCCCAATCGGTAGCCGGAGAGGAAGGCGTGAAGACTCGAGGCGCCGAGGCGGGCTTCGGCGTGCTGCCGGGCTGAGAGGATCACGCCGATCACCGTGATGCCCAGCAGCCCGGACACCTCCCGCGAGGCGTTGAACACGGCCGAGGCGACCCCCGCACGCTCTGCGGGCATCGCGCTCACGACGGTCGACGTCAGCGGGATGGTGAGCCCACCCCCGATCCCGATGACCGCGAAACCGGGCATCAGGTCTCCGAAGGTGGCATTGCGGCCGAGCAGGCTCACCGACAGGATCCCGAGACCCATGAGTGCCATGGCCGCTCCGACCAGGCGGTGGGCACCGACCCGCGGAGCCACCCGGTCGGAGACCGCGGCTCCAGCCGCCATCAATGCCGCCATCGGGACGAAGGCGACGCCCGCCTTGCTGGCAGAGAAGCCGAGCACGTTCTGGAGGTAGAGCGAGGTGAAGAAGTAGATGCCGAACAGCCCGAATGCCCACAGCCCGAGCGCCATGATCCCGCCGGTGAACGAGCGGTCGCCGAACACGCCGAGCTCGAGCATCGGGTCCGTCGCCCGCCGCTCGACGATCACGAAGGCGGTCCCGAGCACCGCTGCGACACCGAGGCCCGTCAGGACCAAGGGGTTGGTCCAGCCAGACTGAGGGCCCTGGATGAGGGAATAGGTGAGCCCGATGAGGGCGCCGGTTGAGAGGGCCACTCCCGGCAGATCCAGGCGCCGCCGCACGACCGTTCGCCGCTCCTCGATCGTCCGGGCTCCCAGTGCGAGCGTGGCCACTCCGATCGGGACGTTGATGAAGAAGATCCAGTGCCAGCTGAGGTGCTGGGACAAGATGCCGCCGAGGAGCGGCCCCACCGCCAGGGCCAAGGCGCCCACGGCCGCCCACACCCCGATGGCACGGGCCTGTTCGCGAGTCTCCGGGAACGTGGTCGTGATGATCGCCAGGCTGGTCGGCGTGAGCATGGCCGCGCCGATGCCCTGGAGGGCCCGACTCGCGACGAGGAGGTGCATGTCGCCCGAGAGGCCGGCCAGCAGGGAAGCTCCGGTGAAGAGCGTGAGACCCAGGAGGAAGGACCGCTTGTGTCCGGCCACGTCCCCGAGCCGGCCACCCGCCAGCAAGAGGCCGGCAAAGGCGAGGATGTACGCGCTGACGACCCATTCGATGCCCGACGCCGAGAGGTGCAGGTCGCGCTGGATGCTGGGTATCGCCACGTTGATGACGTTGTTGTCGAGATAGGTCATAAACGTGCCGAGGGCGACAGCCAGCAGCGTCCATCGACGAAGCCGGGTGGCCGCCGGCGGAGACTCGGGGCGATCGAGGAGTGAGGGAGCATTGGGCACGACGGTTGGACTCCTGGGCTTGGGGCGGACCCGCGAGGGAGGGGTCCGACGCTTCCTGTACGTTGTACATGTACAGTGTATAGGTAACCCGTACAGCGTAGAGTTGTCAAGCGTGAATCCCCGATCCACAACCAGCGATCCCCAGGCCGGACGCTCGAGCCGCAGCCGTCCCAAGCTCGACCGCGACGCCGTCGTCGACGCCGCCTTGGCGCTCGGTGATGCCGAGGGGATCGATTCCATCACGATCCGCGGGCTGGCTCAGAAGCTCTCGGTCACCCCGATGGCCCTCTACTGGCACTTCGCCGACAAGGAGGCGGTGCTCGCCGCAACCGCCGACCGGCTGTGGGACGAAGCGCTCG
>WQVT01000516.1 GCA_009785715.1 Acidimicrobiaceae bacterium
GGCCCAGATCCCCGGCGCCGCCCTGCTCTGCAGCTACACGCTTACCGTGGCCGTGTCGATCGCGGCCGGCGTGAACGCGCTGAGCTCGGCGTTTCCGGCTCTCGCTCCCTACCAGGTCGAGTTCTCGGTCGGCTTCGTGCTCCTGCTTACCTACGGCAACCTCCGGGGGATCCGCGAGGCCGGGAAGATCTTCGCCCTGCCGACGTATTGGTTCCTTCTGAGCATGGCCGTCGTGATCGTGACCGGGCTGGTGCGGCTGGGGCTGAACGGGGGATTGGCACACGTCCAAGCACACACCGGGCATGTGACAATCGCTTCCGGCGGCGGCGGCCTGCTGCTCGGCGCTTCGGTGTTCATCTTCCTGCGGGGCTTCGCCAATGGCGGCTCGGGCCTGACCGGCATGGAGGCGATCTCGAACGCCGTCAGCGTGTTCCGCGAGCCGCAGGTGCGCAACGCCCGCCAGACGCTCGTGTACATGGCCACCATCCTCGGCACCCTGTTCCTCGCCGTGTCGGTGTTCGCGGCGCTGATCCACGCCCTGCCGTACAACTCCGGCAGTCCCACGGTGCTTTCGCAGATCGGCCGGCAGGTGTTCGGCAGCAGCATCGGCGGCAACATCCCGTACTACTCCCTGCAGTTCAGCACCACGCTGATCCTGATCCTCGGGGCCAACACCAGCTTCAACGGCTTCCCGCTCCTCGTGAGCTTCATCGCTCAGGACGCCTACCTCCCGAAGCCGCTGACCACACGGGGTCACCGGCTCGTGTACTCGAACGGCGTGCTCCTCCTGACCGTGCTCTCGATCGCGCTGCTGCTCGCGACCGACGCCAAGGTGGCCTCACTCATCCCGCTCTACGCCTGCACGGTGTTCACCGGGTTCACGATGGCGGGCGCCGGAATGGTCAAGTACCACCTCGGCCACCAGTCGCCGGCCCGGCGGAAGGGCGTCATCGTCAACAGCCTGGCGTTCGTCTGCTGCGCGGTGATCACCCTCATCTTCGTGGTGACCGAGTTCTCCCGGGGCGCCTGGCTCGTGGTGGTCGTCATCCCGCTGATCGTGTTCGCCCTCTCCCGCACGCACCGCGTCTACACCGACGAGCGGGAGGCGCTCGCCGAGGAGAGTGCCTCCGCCGTCTACGACGCGCCGACCCTCCGCCGCCACCTCGTCGTGGTGCTGGTCGACCGGGTGGATCTGGCCACGGCTCGGGCGCTGCAACTGGCGCGTTCCTTGGCCTTGAGCGACGAGATCCGGGCCGTGCACTTCGTCACCGACGAGGCGCGTGCCGAGCGACTGAGCAGCACCTGGAACCGGCTCAGGCTGGGCGGGGTGGCGCTCGAGTTGATCGAGGTGCCCGACCGCCGGCTCGTCCGCGCCGCCACCGAGCTGGCCGACAATCTCGCCAGCGACGGCGAAACCGAGGTCCTGATGGTCCTGCCCCGACGGGCGTACCGCGGGATCGCCACGCCCTTCCTGCACGACCACACCGCAGACCGGATCGTGGCCGCCGTGACCCAGATCACCAATGTCAGCGCCACGATCGCCCCCTTCGACGTGTACCGGCTGCTCCACCGCCGGCGGGCGCGTGGGGCGGCGACCGCCGTGAAGACGGCCGAGGCGGAGGCAGCGACCGAGCGGCCGGCGGACGGGAAGGGTGGACTGTCGGCGGGTGGGGTGACGGTCTCGGCCGGCTCCGAGCGGCCCTCCCCGGGGAGGCCCGCGGTGGGCGCCGGCGACGATCGGATGGAGGAGCTGGCCGTCCAGGTGCCGATGGTGTCGGGAACCACCCCGCTCGGCGAGGTCCACCACCGTCAACGCGTCCGGATCGCCGGACGGGTGCGCAGCGTGCGGACCCGGAACTGGTCGGGAGTGCCCGTCTACGAATGCACCGTGGTCGACGGGACCGGCGCCTTGAACATCGTCTTCCTCGGGAGGAAGTCGGTGGCCGGCATCGGTCCGGGCACCAAGTTGGTCGCCGAGGGCGCGATCGGGACCTACCAGGGCCAGCTGGCGATGCTCAACCCCGCCTATGAGTTGCTGAGCGCTCAGGCCGGCGGCCGGTCGTCTGCGGCCTCCTGAGCCCTAGGGGTGGATGCGCTCGGGCGGGTCGCCGGGGATCAGCCGCAGATGGGGCGCAGGTGGGTCGTCGGCGGGGAGGCGCTCTTCGGGCCGATCGTCGTCGGGCGTCGATGACCAGGCCATCGACGGGGCTTGCGCCACGAGGGCGGCGCCCACCTGGTCGGCGAGGGTGATCGCCACCTGGAGCTCGGGCCTCGCCGGGTCGGCTCCGCGGGGGAGTTCGAGTACGAAGTGCCCCAGCAACCGTCCCTGGCCCCTGACCGGCAGGGCCACCTGGTCGGACCTGCGATAGGCGGAACGGATGACCGGACCGCTCTTCTCCGACCGGCGTATCCCTCCGTCGAGCTCGACATACCAGGCGCCCGGCTCGATGGGCTCGGTGGAAAACCAGCAGTCGCGGAGTTCGAGCAGGTGGGTCAGATCATCCGCGACGGATCCGATCATGACCACGAGCTCCTCGCCGTGTGCGAGCAGGGCCGCCGCATCGCGGACCCGGCCCAGGTTGCCGGACACGGTCCGGTAGGCCCGATCCTGCCGGGTCAGCCTGACCGCCAGCTCACCGGTCAGGAGACCGACGACGACCAGGACGACGCCGGTCAGCACATCTGGGATCCGGGTGATGGCGAAGCGGTCGTACGGGGCGGTGTCGAAGAAGGTGAAACCGACGGCCGCAGATAAGGCGCTGGCCGCCACCGCCGAGCGGTGGCCAGTGCGCCCCATCAGGGTGATCACCACGACGAGGGCGAGGGCGACGTCGACGGTGGAGTTGCCCTGCCGGAAGGGGATCCACGCGACGGCGACCGCCATGCCGGCGACGAGCCCGACGGCGACC
>WQVT01000517.1 GCA_009785715.1 Acidimicrobiaceae bacterium
CGTTATAGTGAGCGTCGCGTGCCTGGCCATCCTCAACGGACCGCTCGGGGTCAGGGTTTGGGTGGCGAGCACCATCGCGACCGCCATCGCCACCATCCCGTCCTATTACCTCAACCGTTCGTGGGCGTGGGGGAAGGACGGACGCAGCCACCTCCTGAAGGAGGTCCTCCCCTTCTGGGCGCTGGCGTTCCTCGGGTGGGGGATCTCGACGCTGTGCGTCCACGTGATGGAGGACTACGCGAAGTCGCACGGTTTCAGCCATCTGTTCCGTACGAGCACGGTGATTCTGGTCTACGTGGCCGCTTTCGGGGTCCTCTGGGTCGCCAAGTTCGTCATTTTCAACAAGGTGATGTTCGTGAACCGGACCCCCGTGCCGGTCTCCGAATCGATGATGGACTAGGGCCTCCGGTCCGCAAGGCGGCGGTGTGAAACCCGAGTCGCTGTGAACCCGGAGTCCCTGTGAAGCCTGAGTCCCTGCGCGTCGCCCTGGACGCCAAGGGCTTCCTGGATCCGGACGAGGGGCTGGCGCTGCACCGCGCCGGGTTGCGGGCCGCGGCGAGCGGCCTCGGGCCGCTGCTCGAGATCGGCACCTACTGCGGCAAATCGGCGGTGTATCTGGGGGAGGCGGCGCGCGAAGGCGGAGCCATCCTCTTCAGCATCGACCACCACCGTGGCTCCGAGGAGATCCAGCCGGGCTGGGAGCACCACGATCCCGAGGTGGTCGACGCGCGGACGGGACGGATGGACACCCTGCCCTTCGCCCGTCGCACGATCGCGGACGCCGGGCTCGAGGACCACGTCGTGCTGATCGTCGGGTCCTCGATCGTCGTGGCGGCCGGGTGGGCAAAGCCCCTTGCGCTCGTCTTCATCGACGGCGGCCACGGCACCGACGTCGAGTGGGCCGACTACCGGGCCTGGTCGCCCCTGATCGCGCCGGGCGGCTGGCTGGCGATCCACGACGTGTTCGCCGACCCCACGGCGGGGGGACGGCCCCCCTACGAGATCTATCGGGCGGCGCTTGGGACCGGGGAGTTCACCGAGGACGAGGCCGGCGGCTGTGGAAGCCTCCGGGTGCTGCGCCGGCGCCCGGCTTAGCGCCCCCGCCCCCGCTCGCGGCGCGTTGCTCCTGCCACAGCATCCAGCGCAGCCGGCACAGGCCCAGCAACGAGCGCGGGATGCGCCGCAGGATCGACGTCCTCGGGGGCCGTTGTTCGGTCACCGTCACGGGGAGCTCGGCCACCATCCAGCCGGCCCGCTCCGCCCGCAGGACGACCTCGGTGTCGAAGATCGACCCCCCGAACCGGCTGGCGCTGACGAGCGGTGTCAGCGGTTCACGGCGGAGGAGCTTGACGCCGTGGGTGTCGCTGACCCGCAACCCGAACCCGTGGCGGAGCACGATCGAGTACACCGCGGTCACGAGGCGCCGGCCGGCCGCCCGGTGGTCGTCGGATCCGGGCCCCCGCTTCGAGCCCACCACGATCACCGGCTGGCCGGCGCCCTCGGCCTCCGGGCGGGTCATCTCCGCCAGGGCGGCGTCCAGGAAGGCGAGGTCGACGTAGTCGACGTCGAAGTTGGCGACCAGCTCGCCGCTGGCGAAGAGGAACCCGGCGCGCAGGGCCCGCCCGTAGTCGGCCTCGGGGAGGGAGATGAAGCGCACCTCGGCGTGGCTGTTGGCCAGCTTGCGGGCGATCTCGATCGTCCGGTCGGTGCTGCCGTTCTCCACCACGATGATCTCGAAGGGCTGCGTCTGCGCGCGCCGGGCCAGCCCGTCGAGCACGGCGTTCACGGCGCCGTCGAGATAGGGCTCTTCGTTGTGGGCGGGCATGACCACCGACAGCCAGATCCCGTCCGCGGCGCTGCCCTGATCAGGGCGGGCGGAACGAGAGGCGTCGGGGGTCGGCGTCTCTTCCATGGACTTCTCCAACGTACCCCCTTCGACCAGCCCGGACGGGTCAGCGCAGCCGGGCTTGACGATCGCCGCCGCTCGGGGGAGAGTCTGTGCGCCCATGGACCGGCCCGATCCCCCCCCTCAGGCGTCCAACGAGTCGCTTCGCGTCGCCCTGCTCGTCTACCGGGGCAACCCCCATTCCGGTGGCCAGGGGGTCTACACGCGCTACCTCTCCCGTGAGCTCGTCGAGCTCGGGCACCGGGTGACGGTCTTCGCCGGCCAGCCGTGGCCGGTCCTCGACGAGGGCGTGGGGTTCGTCCCGGTCCCGAGCCTCGATCTGTACCGTGAGCCGGACCCGTTCCGGGTGCCCCGCCTGCGGGAGTTCACCTCACCGATCGACGTCGCCGAGTTCGCCCTGATGTGCACGGCCGCCTTCCCCGAGCCCCGGACCTTCTCCTGGCGAGTGCGCCGGGAGCTCGCCCGCCGGCGGGGCCACTACGACGTCGTCCACGACAACCAGACCTTCGGGCGCAGCCTGCTCGGCGTGATGGCAGACGGCTGGCCGTTGCTCGGCACCTGCCACCACCCGATCACCGTCGACCGGACCCTCGAGCTCGCGCACGCCACCAGCCTGATCCGCAGGATCACGCTCCGCCGCTGGTACGGATTCGTGGGCATGCAGAAGCGGGTGGCCCGACAGGTTCCCCGGATCCTCACCGTGTCCGAGTCGTCCAAGCGCGACATCGTCGAGCAGATGGGCGTGACCCCGGACCGCCTCGCGGTCGTGCCGATCGGCGTCGACGACGGCATCTTCCGGCCCCACCCGGAGATACCCAGGGTTCCCGGGCGGATCATGACGACCGCCAGCGCGGACGTGCCCCTGAAGGGCCTCGTTCCCCTCCTCGAAGCGGTCGCCAAGCTGCGCGTCGAGCGTCCCGAGGTCCACCTCGTCGTCGTCGGACGGCTCCGCGAGGACAGCCCGACGGGGGCGGTCATCGATCGCCTCGGCCTCGGTC
>WQVT01000518.1 GCA_009785715.1 Acidimicrobiaceae bacterium
ATCGGACCGAGGGACACCTCGAAGTCGCCGAGCCGCTGGTTGTAGATCCGGGTGCCGACGATGTCGGCCGGCACGAGGTCCGGGGTGAACTGGATCCGCTGGAACTGCACGCCGAGGGCGTCCGAGAAGGTCTTCACGGCCAGGGTCTTCGCCAGCCCCGGCACCCCTTCGACGAGCAGATGGCCACGGGCTACTAGGGCGACGACCATCCGCTCCAGGAGGGTGTCCTGTCCGACGATGACCCGTTTGACGTGGTAGAGGACCTGCTCGAGCGAAACGGCGGTCCCGTCAACCTCTCCGAACTGAGCGTCACTCATTTGGGCGGAGCTCCCGCAGCTTGGCCTGCTGTGCCGATCGGCACGGCGAAGCCGATACCGGAGAACTCGTTGGTGCCTGCGGCGTTGGCAAGACCCTCCACAATCCCTATCACCTGACCTTGTGTGTTGAGGAGTGGGCCGCCGGAGCTGCCCGGATTCACGGCGGCGTCGAATTGGATCATGCCCGAGAGCCGTCGCCCGCTGCTGATCGGGAAGGAGCGGTTGAGCCCGGAGATGATGCCGGCGCTCATCGAGGCGACCAATCCGAGCGGGTTTCCGAGGGCAAAGGCCTCGTCCCCCACCTGCGGGCTGCCCCCGAGCACCTCCGGGGTCACGATCGCCGGCAGGCGTTGGGCCGAAAGCACGGCGATGTCGTCCTTGACGTCCGACGACTTGATCGAGGCGGTGGTGGTGGTTCCGTCGGAGAACGTGAGCCTGATGACCGACGCCCCCTGCACCACATGAAGGGCCGTGAGGATGTCGCCCTGCTGGTCGACGATGATGCCCGCCCCGATATCCCCACTCGAGGACGACGTACCCTGTAGCGCCTGGATGATAACTAGCCCGTTGCGTGCTGTACTGTAGATTTTCTCCGCAATCGGTGGCTGGGACTGCAGCTGGGAGACGGCACCGCTGATCCCCTGAGAGACCGTCTTGTTGACGTCCGACTGGCTGACGCCGGACCCCCCCGGAATGCGCAGGTTGGTCACCACGAGGGCGACGATCAATGCCACGATCGTCGCGACCGAAAGCAGGGCGGCGGTCCGGGGCCGGCGCACCCAGGGGGGCCGGCGCAGCCAAGCGGGTCGGGGCGGCCGCCACCGGCGCTTCGGTGCTGGCGGCGTCTCGGAAGACGGTGCCCGCGATGAAGCCCCTTCCGTCATGAACACCCACCGTACCCCCGACACCACGGCCATCGCTCGGGGCACTGAGGGGCGAAAAGCGGCAGACTTGCCGCAGCAAGGAGGTTGCACCTGATGGCGTTCAAGGGGTGGCCGGTGGAAGCCGTCGAGTTCTATGAGGGTCTCGCCGCGGACAACACCAGGACGTACTGGAACGACCACAAGGCGACGTACGAGCGTTGCGTCAAGGCACCGATGGAGGAGTTGCTTGCCGAGCTGGCGGAGCGCTTCGGTCCCGGCCGCGTCTTCCGCCCCTACCGCGACGTGCGCTTCAGCAAGGACAAGGCGCGGTACAAACTCAACTGCGCGGCACACCTCGCCTCGGGCTACCTCATGTTCTCTGCCGACGGGCTCTTCGCCGGCACCGGGCTGTACATGCCCGACCCGGCCCAGCTCCAGCGCTACCGGGCCGCCGTCGACGACGAGAAGTCCGGCTCGGAGCTCTCCTCGATCGTGACAACGCTCCGCAGGGACGGCTATGAGGTCGGTGCACACGAGGTCCTGAAGTCGGCTCCGAAGGGTTGGGCAAAGGACCATCGACGCATCGAGCTCCTGCAGCAAAAAGGAATCGTCATGTCGAAGGCCTGGCCCGTAGGCCCGTGGCTCGGGACGAGGAAAGCAAAGGACCGGGTCGTCGCCGCCCTGGAGGCCGGCGTTCCGCTCAATGCCTGGGTGGAGCGCTTCGTCAGCTGAGTTCACTTTTTGAGTCAGGAGGCGGGAAGTGACCAACGGAGACGCCCTACGCCCGCCGATCCCGCTCGTCGGCGACGGCGTGGCGGTCCCCTGCGTGGATGGGGTGGACCGGCCCTACCTCAACCTCGACGCGGCCGCATCGACGGGCGCCCTGCCGGCGGTCGCCCAGGCCGTGGATGACTTCCTTCCGTGGTACGCCAGCGTCCACCGGGGAGCGGGGTTCAAGTCGCGGGAGGCGACCTCCGCCTACGAGCGGGCCCGCGCCGCAGCGCTCGACTTCGCCGGCAAGCCCGACAGCGGCGAGCACGTGGCGATCATCTGCCGCAACACCACCGAGGCCATCAACCACCTCGCCTACCGGCTTCGCCTCTCGCCCGACGACGTCGTCGTCACCACCGTCCTCGAGCATCACGCCAACCTCCTCCCCTGGGCCCGGCTGTGCCGCCGCCGGTTCGTCGAGTGCGGACCGGAAGGGACCTTTGACCTCGACGCGCTCGCCCTGGCCCTGTCGCCGGATCCGCGGCCACGGCTGCTGGCCGTGACGGCGGCGTCGAACGTGTCGGGATGGATGCCCCCGATCGAGTCGATCATCGACGCCGCCCATGAGCGGGGCGTGCCCGTGCTGGTCGACGCAGCCCAGCTGGCCGCCCATCGATCGCTGCCAGCCTCGGCGGACTTCCTCGCGTGGAGCGGGCACAAGATGTACGCCCCCTTCGGGGCGGGCATACTCGTCGGCCCCACGGCAACGTTCCGCGACGGTGATCCGTTCCTCGCCGGCGGCGGCGCGGTCGACCTCGTGGATCTCGACGAGGTCGCCTGGACGGACCCGCCCGACCGGGAGGAGGCGGGGTCGCCGAACGTGATCGGGGCCGTCGCCCTCCACGCGGCCATCGACGGACTCCGGGACATCGGCTGGCCCGGCATCGTGACCCACGACGGCGAGCTCGCCACCCGGCTGCGGTCGCGCCTCGCCGCCATCGACGGGGTCCGC
>WQVT01000519.1 GCA_009785715.1 Acidimicrobiaceae bacterium
AGCCGGATCGAGATCGAGCGCACCCGTGACCGGCTGCGCATCGATGTGCACACGGCCCGCCCGGGGATCGTGATCGGCCGCCGTGGGGCGGAGGCCGACCGGCTGCGGACGAAGCTGGCCGAGCTGACCAAGAACCCCAAGGTCCAGCTGAACATTCAGGAGATCAAGCAGCCCGAGCTGGACGCCGCGCTGATGGCGCAGGGGATCGCCGACCAGCTCGCCGGCCGGGTCAGCTTCCGGCGGGCGATGAAGCGCACGGTGCAGACCGTGCAGAAGTCCGGCGCCCTCGGGATCCGCGTCCAGTGCGCAGGCCGCCTGGGCGGCTCCGAGATGTCCCGCCGCGAGTTCTACCGGGAGGGGCGGGTGCCGCTCCACACGCTTCGGGCCGACATCGACTACGGCTTCCGGGAGGCCAAGACCACCTACGGCCGGATCGGCGTCAAGGTGTGGATCTACAAGGGCGACATCCTGCCCTACAAGACCTCGGCCGATGAGCGGCTTACCCGCGAGCCGCAGCCCGCCGAGGGTGGCCAGGGCCGGCGTCGCCCGGTCGTCTCCGCCGGCGGCGGTCGTCGCCGCGCCGAGCTCGGCGAGCCGGGTTCGGCTCCCGCCGCAGCCGAGCAGCCGTTGACCGAGCCGGTCGCCGAGGAGGCTCCGGTCCTCGCCGAGGCCGAGCCTTTGGTCCAGGTCAATCCCGACCTCGAACGCCTCCTCGCCGAGGAGGAAGAGATCGAGCGCCGGACCAGCGGCGACCACCACGAGACCCCGCACTTCCCGAAGGACGCCTAGCCATGTTGATGCCACGCAAGGTCAAGCACCGCAAGGTGCAGCGCGGCCGCCTCTCCGGGCAGGCCAAGGGCGGGACGCTCGTCACCTTCGGTGACTATGGCATCCAGGCCTTGGAGCCCGGCTGGATCACGGCCCGCCAGATTGAGGCCGCCCGTATCGCCATGACCCGCCACGTCCGCCGAGGCGGGAAGGTCTGGATCCGGGTCTTCCCGGACAAGCCGATCACGGCCAAGCCGGCGGAGACCCGGATGGGATCCGGCAAAGGCAACCCGGAGTACTGGGTCGCCGTCGTGAAGCCCGGCCGCGTGCTCTTCGAGCTCGGCGGGGTCAACCAGGAGCTGGCACGCGCCGCCATGGAGCGAGCCATCCAGAAGCTCCCGATCAAGGCACGCTTCGTGGTCCGCTCCGAGCAGGAGGAGGTGCACGTCTGATGACCAAGGCAAAGGACCTGCGCGAGCTGAACGACGACGAGCTCGACGCCGCGCTCGCCGAGGGCAAGGACGAGCTGTTCAAGCTGCGGTTCCAGATCGCGACCGGAAAACAGGACAACTCGGCCCGTCTGGGTCAGGTGCGCAAGGAGATCGCCCGGATCTCGACCATCCTGCGTGAGCGGGAGATCGAGGCGGCCGAGGCGCTCGAAGCCAGCAAGGTGAACAGCTGATGAGTGATCAATCGACTTCCGAATCCGAGACCACTGAGGACGAGGTGAGCGAGACCCCCGAGACGGCCGCGGCCGCCCCGGCGCCGGCCGCCAAGCCCGCCTCCGACGGTGAGGCCGCGGCCAAGCGCGCCAATCGCCGCAAGGTGCGTGAAGGCCTGGTGGTCTCCGTTTCCATGGACAAGACCGTCGTGGTCGCCGCCGTCGACCGCGTCCGCCACCCCCGCTACGTCAAGACCGTGCAGCGCACCAAGCGCCTCTACGCCCACGACGAGAACAACGAGACCAAGGTCGGCGACCGGGTTCGCATCGCCGAGACCCGTCCGATTTCGAAGCTGAAGCGGTGGCGGCTGGTCGAGATCCTCGAGAGGGCCAAGTGAGGGCGCACGGCCGCGGGCGGGCCCTGGGCCCCCGCCCTGCGGAGGAGGCCGGGGCCCCGGGGTCCCCGGCCGGGAGGAGAACAAAGTGATCCAGCAGGAGAGCCGCCTCCGGGTGGCGGACAACTCTGGCGCCAGGGAGGTGCTCTGCATCAAGGTGCTCGGCGGCTCCAAGCGCCGCTACGCCTCGATCGGGGACATCTTCGTGGCCACCGTCAAGGACGCCATCCCCGGCGCCAACGTGAAGAAGGGCGACGTCGTCAAGTGCGTCGTCGTCCGGACCAAGAAGGAAAAGCGCCGTCCCGACGGCAGCTATATCCGTTTCGACGAGAACGCCGCGGTGCTGATCAACGACCAGCAGCAGCCGCGCGGTACCCGCATCTTCGGCCCGGTCGGGCGGGAACTGCGGGACAAGCGGTTCATGCGCATCGTCTCGCTCGCCCCGGAGGTGCTCTAGCCAATGGCCAAGCCCAAGGTTGAAACCCCGAAGATGAAGGTGCGCAAGGGCGACACCGTGATGGTCCTGTCCGGCCCCTACAAGGGTCATCAGGGCAAGATCACCCGCGCCCTGCCGAAGACCAACAAGGTGATCGTCGACGGCGTCAACGTCGCCAAGAAGCACCAGCGCCAGACCCAGGTGCGGATCAAGGGGGGCATCATCGACAAGGAGATGCCCATCCCGGCTTCCAACGTGGCGATCATCGGCAAGCGCGGGCCGACCCGCATCGGGTACCGCGTCAAGGACGACGGCACCAAGGTGCGCATCGACAAGATGACCGGCGAGGAGATCTGAGATGTCGACGGCAACAGCTGAGAAGACCCGCCCGCGGCTGCGTGTCCGCTACGACACGGAGATCCGCGACGCGCTCAAATCCGAGCTCGGGCTCCCGAACGTGATGCTCGTCCCACGGATGGAGAAGGTCGTCATCAACATGGGGGTGGGCCGCGCCGTTCAGCAGCCCTCCCTCCTCGAGGGCGCCGTCCGCGACCTCACCCAGATCACCGGGCAGAAGCCGGTGGTCACCGTCGCCAAGAAGTCGATCGCCGGGTTCAAGCTGCGCGAGGGCAACGCCAT
>WQVT01000520.1 GCA_009785715.1 Acidimicrobiaceae bacterium
CCCCCCGAGAGGGTGTAGCCGCGCTCGCCGACGACCGACTCGTACCCGCCGGGGAGCTCACGGATGAACCCGTCGGCGCCGGCGGCCACCGCCGCCCGCTCGATGTCCGCCATGTCGGCGTCGGGCCGGCCGTAGGCGATGTTGTCCCGGATCGACATGGAGAAAAGGAACGGCTCGTCGGTCACGACCCCGACCTTCGAGCGGAGGCTGTCGAGCGTCAGGTCCCGCACGTCGTGGCCGTCGATCGTGACCGCCCCGCCGGTGACGTCGTAGAACCTGGTCAAGAGGCGGGCGAGGGTCGACTTGCCGGAGCCGGTGCGCCCCACGACCGCCACCGTCTCGCCGGGACGGAGGTGGATGTCGAGATCGGAGATCACGAGGGGCCCGAGGCTGCCCTCCACCGTCGGGTCGCCGTAGGCGAAGTCGACGTGGTCGAAGTGGACGTCACCGGTGCTCTCGACGAGGTCAACGGCTCCCTCCCGCTCGACGATGCTCGGCCGCTCGTCGAGGATCTCGTAGATCCGCTCGGCGGAGGCGGCGGCACGCTGTCCCATCATGATGATCATCCCGAGCATCGTGAAGGGCGGGAGCATCATCAGCAGGTAGCCGTTGAACGCCAGGATGGCCCCGAGCCCGAGGCCGCCGTGGATCACCATGTAGCCGCCGAAGAACAGCACGAGCGAGAGCCCGACCTGCGGAAGGTTCTGGACGAGCGGCGTCCACTTGGCCCGCAGGTCGGCGTCTTTGATGTAGCCCCACTGGACCTTCTCGGCCGAGTTGGCCAGCAGGTTGAGCTGCTGCTCCTCGGCGGCGAAGGACTTCACGACCCGGACGCCGTTGACATTCTCGTCCACGATGGTCGCCACGTCGGCCAGCCGGGACTGGATCAGCCACGACACCGGGAACATCGACTTGCGCATCTTGATCCCGACCAGGACGACGAACGGCATGGTCACCATGGCGATGAACGCCAGCGGGACGTTGATCGAGAGCATGAAGCCGAAGGCCACGACGGCGACGCAGCACTGGACCAGAATCGACGGCCCGAAGGTCAGGTACATCTGGACCGAGCGGATGTCCGAGTTGGCCCGGGAGATCAGCTGACCCGACTGCACCCGGTCGTAGAACGGGAACGACATGTTCGTCAGGTGCTCGTAGATGATGTTCCTGAAGTCGAATTCGATTGCATATGCGGTCGACATCAGGAAGTACCGGGCGATGTAGCCGACCACGACGAAGGCCAGCGCCAGGGCCACGATGAGCGTCACGTAGTGGTCGAGGGGGTGGATGTGGCGCTGCACCGAGTTGTCGATGGCGCTGTTCAGCAGGTTCGGGATCTGCACCTGGATCACCAGTTGGATGAAGGACATCACGAGCGAGGTGATGAAGATCCCGCGGTGGGCGCGGACGATCGGGTAGGCCCGGCGCAGCCAGGTCTTGCTCTTGTCCGGGTCGACGTTGGCCTTCGGGTGTGCGTAGCGGGACTCGACGACGAAGGGGGTAAACGTCGAGGGCTCGGTTGCGGTCACTCGGCGCCTCCCCCGCGGCCTGCGCCGGCGGGGACCGCTACCGCCACCGATAGTTCGTGACTCATATAGTTAGATTAGCCAACTACCTGCCGTAACCGCACAGGGGTTGTATGACGGGTGCGGCGTGCTCCGCCTGCCGGGCCGCCGGGGACAGCCAGCCTCAGTCTTTCCGAACGTCAGTGGCCGAAGCGGTCCGAGTCGAACGCCGCCTGCTCCCCTTTGTCCAACCCTGACAAGGTGGCGACGTCCTCGGGCTCGAGACGGAAGTCGAAGATGTCGATGTTCGCTGCGATGCGTTCCGGGTTGGAGGACTTCGGGACCGTGACCAGGCCGAGCTCCATGTGCCAGCGCAGGACGACCTGGGCGGGCGTGCGCCCGTAGCGGTCGGCGAGCCCGGTGACCACCGGGTCGGCCAGGAGGTCGTAGGACTCGCCGCCGAGCGGCGACCACGACTCGGTCACGATCCCGTGGCGGGCGTGGAACTCACGGGCCGCCGTCCGGGCCACGCCGGGATGCAGCTGGATCTGGTTCACGTCCGGCACGACCCCGGTGGCGGCGATGATGCGCTCGGTGTGCGCCGGCTTGAAGTTCGAGGTGCCGATCGCGCGCACCTTGCCCGACTCGAGCAGGTTGATCAGGCCCTGCCACGCATCGACGTAGCGGTCCTGCCCCGGGTTCGGCCAGTGGATGAGCAACAGGTCGATGTACTCCACCCCGAGCCGTTCTGCGCTGCCCGCCCATGCCTTCTCGACGAGGTCCACGCCGTGCCAGCCCTTGTTGAACTTGGTGGTGACGAACAGGTCGGCCCGATCGAGGCCCCCGACCCGGAGGCCGCGGCCGACCCCGACCTCGTTGCGGTAGTTCTCTGCCGTGTCGAACAGGCGATAGCCGGCCTGGATCGCCTCCGCGACGGCCTTCTCCGCCTCGACGTCGGTCATCGGCGAGGTCCCGAGCCCGAGGCGGGGGATGGTCGCCCCGTGCAGCAGGCGCTCGGTGGGGGCGAGGGGGGCACTCATCCCGGCAGCCGTCCCTCCACCGACAGCTGGTCCCGGTCCATCCGGGCGTGGATCACCGTCGGGCCGGGCGCCGAGAGCGCCTCGTGGAGCGCGTCGTCGAAGGCGGCGACGTCGTCGACGAGGTGGCCCGCCGCCCCGAGGCCCCTGGCGACCTCCGCCAGATCGGTCGGCCCGAGCTCGGTCCCGATCACCCTGCCCGGGTGGGCCCGCTCCTGGTGCATGCGGATCGTCCCGTGGCGGGAGTTGTCGCAGGCGATGGCCACGACGTGCCTCTCGTGGCGCACCGCCGTTTCGAGCTCCGCCATCGTCATCAGGAACCCTCCGTCCCCGGAGAGCGAGATGGCCGGGGTTTC
>WQVT01000521.1 GCA_009785715.1 Acidimicrobiaceae bacterium
CTGCGGGACCCCATCCCTGGGCAGCCGCCTACGATGGCGAGAGGACGGAGCCCGCCAGCGAGGCTCCTGGAGCAGGTCGAGAGGAAGAGAGCGCAACGTGGACGTCCGCATCGGGGTAACCCAATCGCCGAGGGAGATCGAGGTGGACCTTGGCGATAACACCGACGTCGAGGCGCTCTTCGAGCAGGTCAACAAGGCGATCGAGTCCGAGTCCGGGATGCTCTGGCTCACCGACCGGCGCGGCCGGCGGGTCGGCGTGGTGGCGGCCAAGGTGGCGTACATCGAGATCGACGCCGGCAGCGAACCCCGCCGGGTCGGCTTTGGTGCCGGCACGGTCGGATAGCCGAACCGCGACCCTGCGGTCCGGGACCCGGCAGTCCGGGATCGACCTGCTCGATCGCCGGCTGATCTTCGTCACCGGCAAGGGCGGCGTCGGCAAGACGACCGTGGCTTCCGCCCTGGCCCTCCTGGCTGCGGAGCGGGGGAGCCGGACCCTGCTCTGCGAGGTCGACGCCAAGGGCAACGTGGCCGACTTCTTCGACACCGGGCGGACCGGGCCCGATCAGGCGACGCCGGATCAGGCGGGGCCTTCGGCGCGGCTGGGCTTCGCCGAGCGGGAGGTCCTCCCGAACCTGTGGGCGATGTCGATGGACACCGAGGCGTCGCTGCAGCAGTACCTGCGGCTGCAGCTGAAGATGGGCTTCGTGACCCGGGTCGGCCCGCTGGCCAGGATGTTCGACTTCGTTGCCTCCGCCGCGCCCGGCGTCCGGGAGATCGTCACCGTCGGGAAGCTGTGCTGGGAGGTTCGCGAACGCCACTACGACCTGGTGGTCGTGGACGCTGCAGCCAGCGGTCACATCGTCAGCCAGCTCACCGCCCCCCAGGCCATCAACGAGCTGGTCAAGGTCGGACCGATCCGCGCCCAGACCGGCTGGATGCTCGAGATCCTCGGGGACCCGGCGCAGACCGCGGCGGTGATCGTGGCCACGCCCGCCGAGATGCCGGTCCGCGAGACCCTGGACCTCGCCCGTCGGATCCGCGACGAGACCAACGTCACCGTCGGCGGCGTGGTGGTCAACCGGGTGCTGCCGGAGTTGTTCGGTCGCGGGGAGGAGGAGGTCTTCGAGCAGATCGACACGCCCGAGGTGACCTCGGCGCTCGAAGCCGTCGTCGGCGGCCCCGTCCGGCCGATCCTCGACGCCGCCCGCCTGATGGTCACCCGCCGTCGCGCCCGGGCGGAGCATCTGACGCGGCTGCGGGAGGAGATCGACCCAACGGTCCCGCTGTCGTACGTCCCGTACCTGTTCTTCAGCTCCCATGGGCTCCCCGCCACCAGGGAAGTAGCGGCCGCCCTCTCCGCGGAGTTGGGGTACTGATGGCCCGGGCGGGCACCCTGGCGGAGCTGATCGCCGGCCGACCGCCGCCGGCTCGAGGCCACCCGAACGGGACGAGCCCCGAGCCGCCCGCCATCGTCATCGTCTGTGGGGCCGGCGGGGTCGGCAAGACGACCACCGCCGCGGCGCTGGCCGCCATGGCGGCACTCGAGCGGGGCGGGCGGGTGCTCGTGGTCACCGTCGACCCGGCCCGCCGGCTCGCCAACGCCCTCGGGCTCGAGGAGTTCGGCAACGAGGAGCGCCAGATCCCCGCCGCCGCCTTCACCGCCGCCGGGGACCGGCCGAAGGGCGAGCTGTGGGCCGCCATGCTCGACACGAGGCAGAGCTGGGACGCCCTCGTCCGCCGCCACGCCCCCGATGTCCAGACGGCGGCCCGGATCCTCGAGAACCCGCTCTACCAGAACATCGCCGGCAAGTTCGTGCAGAGCCACGACTACATCGCCATGGAGCGCCTCTACGAGCTGTCGTGCGAGGGTGGCTACGACCTGATCGTCGTTGACACGCCGCCGACCCGCAATGCCCTCGACTTCATCGAGGCGCCCGCCCGCATGGCCGACTTCTTCTCCTCCCGCCTCTTGCGGCTCCTCATCGCCCCGTACCGCAACCGCGTGGTCAGCCTGGCCTCACGGCCCTTCTACCAGATCGCCGACCGCATCCTCGGCTCGCAGTTCCTGGCCGACATCGCGGAGTTCTTCGTGCTCTTCCAGAGCATGTACCGGGGCTTCGTGGTCCGCGCCCGCGCGGTGGAGCGGCTGCTGGCGGACCCCGGCACCACGTTCATCGTGGTCAGCACGCTGGAGTCGGCCCCGCTCGCAGAGGCGCAGCAGTTCCTCGACGTGCTCTCGGCCAAGGGGCTTTCCGCCGGTGCGCTCGTGCTCAACATGGTGCTGCCCGACTACCTCCTCGAACCCGACGCGCTGGCGCGGGCACGACGCCTGTCCGATGAGGCGGCGGTGATGGCGTCGACCGGCTCGCTCGTGGCCGTAGGAACGAAAGGGTCGGGCAAAGGTGCGCGGGTGATCGGGAACCTCGCTGCCGACCCGGCCCAGGTGGCCCGCGTGCTCGGCGAGGTGGCGGACAACTTCGCCAATTTCTCCGTCGTCGCGCGCCGGGAGGCCGAGGATCGAGGCAGGCTGAGGGTGGTGCCCGCCGTCGTGGCGACGGCTCCCGAGCTCGATGAAGACGTCCGCGACCTGTCGGGGCTGCTGCGCCTCGGCCGGCAGATCTGGGACTGACACGGTGAAGCCGGTGACACGGTGAAGCTATGGCGACGCTGACCGAACTGCTCAGCGAGCACGCCGGCCTGGAGGGCCCGGTGGCTGCCCACCTCCAGCGCCTCGTGGCGACCTGGGGCGTGCTCTCCGACATGTGCTTCGCCGACCTGCTGCTGTTCGTGCCCGAGCACGGTGACGACGAGACGATGGTGGTGATCGGCCAGGTGCGTCCCACCACGAACCAGACGCTGCACCTCGAGGATCTCGTCGGGCGGCGGATGGCC
>WQVT01000522.1 GCA_009785715.1 Acidimicrobiaceae bacterium
AGGCCAGCCCAAAGGGCTGGCGGACGCAAGGGTGGGGGTGGCAACCGACCGGAGCGCCAAGGGTCGCTACGGGCCGCTGCGCTCCGCGTCCTCGCTGCGTGACGGCTGCCCCTAGACCCTCCGCTCGAGGACGCTCAGATCATAAACACGTATCCCACCCGACCGCGCCCTTCACCCGTCCTCTTCGGTAGACCAAGGATCGGCCATAGCTCTGCTTCGAGCCTTCCGATCCAGGTGCGGTTCATGGACTTCCACTCGCACGGGACCGAGGCATTGGTAGAGGATGGCACCGACCGGACCTGCGAGAAGAAGGACGAGGACCCAAACAAGCTGGCTCCCATTCCGATAACGGTCGGGGTTGGTGAGCACGGACACCATCGACGTCAGCCAAAGAACGCTCAGCAGGGCGACGATGATGATCACGACCACCCATCCCGCAGTCACAACAGACCCCCTAGGCCCTGATCCGATCGAGGAGGCCGCCGACAGCGGGGGCACCCGGTGAAGGACCCACGAAGCATGATGACCCAATCCGGCAGCACTCGCAACGGTCACCACGGTCGTGCCGCCGTATCGGAGGTCTTGGGCAGTCTTCTTTACCTGGGCTGCGCCTTTGGCGCCGTATGCCCCGCCTCTGCGTCCGGCCCCTTGGGCGGGGCGGCCATAAAGTAGGGCTCGTCCTTGAGCATCGAGCTAACGCCTGTCACCGCTCCTGGCTGGGCCGATTGGGGAGCCCGCCGTCGTGAAGCCAGCAGCGAAAGTCCGGGTCGAGATCGAGTTCATCGAGCCGCTGCTCGTAGCGGGCGAGGTCGGTGTCGGAGAGCAGCGTTCGCCACTGGCCACTTGTGCCGGCGTGGAAGAACTCGCGGTTGTCGTACCAGACCCCGGGAACGTGTATTTCGGGCACCAGCTCGTCGGCGCGGGATCGCATCGCCTCAAACGCCGCGGCCGGTACCAGGCTCGCCCAGTTGGTGTCATTGACGATGATCCCCAGAGCGTCGGCGATACGGCGCATCTCAGACTCGAGGTTATGCTCGAGATGCCGGTAGTGGATGAGGACCACGTTGGACGTGCCTCGCTGTTCCCAGGATGTGCGCAGGTGAGCGCACAGTCCCGCCAGGGAGCCGGCCGGGTTCGCCGGTGGTGGCGGGCTGTCCACCCAAAATCTGAACCACGTGTGAAGGTCTGGTTTCCGCGGGGCGGCGACATCCGGCGTCTCGCTCACCGGCTCGCCGGCCGCCCGCTGTTGCGCTGCGCGGCCGGCGGCGACGTTGATGTTAAGGAACGCATGGTACGAGGAAATGACCACATCGCGGGGATCCCGGGCCACGCACAGATAGGTGCATGACCCGACGCCCGGTAGCCCATTCAACGGGGTGTGGGTCTTGATGAATCGGCGGTGCTGCTGGGCGTCCAGTCCGGTCGTTACCTCGGTCAGCGGCGCCGACTTGGAGTCCAACCATGGGGACAACAGCGCTAAAGGAGCGGGGAGCCGGTCGGTCTGGAAAATCAACAATGCGCAGATCATCTGCACCCACGTCGTGCCGCACTTCTGGGGAGCACACACCACTACGTCGTCAGGTCGCAACACGAAGCCGTCCCAGCGGGAGCTGTCAAAGGACCCCCCGGCGTATCGGCCGGGGCCCCACCATCCGCCAGATTGCGGACTTCCGGCCATGGCAACCCCCATTCCTCGGGTTTCCCCTCCGTCTCCTGTGGAGTCTTTCAAACGCTACGCCCACGGTCCGTTTCGACCCGGCCGCCCAGGACGAACTCGACGCCGCGCACGATTGGTACGAGCGACGTACCGAGTTCGCCTATGTCCCGGTAGTGAGATCCCGATGAATGGTCTTCGGGTCAACCGGGTTCGGCCATGACGAATCAGCAATCGGGCCTGACCAGGCCGACGAGCCTTCCTCAGGATCCGAGCGCCGAAGCGAAGAAGTCCCCCGTGGCCTGCCAGTGACGTTCGGCGGCAGCTTCGTCGTAGGTGGTGTTGTCCGCGACGGCAAATCCGTGGTGGGCCGGGTACGTCTCGATCGTGTGGGCAACACCTGCGTCGGTCAGCGCCCTCTCCAGCCGTTGTTTCTGCTCGTCGTCGAACGACTGGTCCTCGATCGCCCCCGCGACGTAGATGGCAGCCCTGATAGAGCCCGCATTGTGGTGGGGGCTGTGCGGCTCATCTTCCTTCGCGAGGTTCCCACCGTGGAAGGAGGCAGCCGCCGCGATGCGGTCGCCGAAGGCGCCGGCCACCATGAGCGACAACCGACCGCCCATGCAGTAGCCGGTGGTCCCTACACCGCCCGGCTGCTTCTCCGGTAGCGAGTCGAGGTAGTCGACATAGGCACGGGCATCGCGGGCAAGCATGTCTGCGGAGTAGCCCCGCATCATGGTCATGACCCACTCCATCGACTTCGCGTCGTTCATGTCGGCCGGCTCGTAGGGGCCGGCGCGGTAGTAGAAGTCGGGCACCAGAACGACGTATCCAAGCCCGGAGAGGCGCTCACCCATCTGGCGCATGGTGTCGCGCATCCCGCCGGCGTCGGGAAACATGATCACCGCCGGCGAAGGTCCCCCCGTGTCGGGAATGCTCAGCGCCGCCGGGCAGATGCCGTCCTCGGTCTTGATCTCCACGGTGCGTTGCGTCACCGGGCCTCCTTTGTCGTTTTTGTCGGCCACGATACGACCACGAGGCGGGAACGCTCACCTGATCACGCAGCTACCGGGCCTGCGATGCCTCGGTACGGATCGCCTCTTGGTCCGGCGGTATCAGGCGCCGGCATGGCCTTCACCGGCGGACCTGATCATGTTCCAGAACTGACCGAGCTCGGTAAAGCCGCCGTCGATCGGAACGTCGAGCGCGGTCAGGTACGCCGCCGCGTCGCTCGCG
>WQVT01000523.1 GCA_009785715.1 Acidimicrobiaceae bacterium
CAGTGGCTGAACCAGTGGGTGCCGGGGGTGTCGGGGCCGCTGATGGGTGAGGAGGTGTGGCGGCGGGTGTCGACGATGCGGGCTCCGCGGGGCGAGCTGTCCCTGGGGGCGGCGGTGGCTGCGGACCGGGCGTCGGCGTGCATTGCCGCTTACGGGGGCGGGGTCGCTGAGCTGATCGAGCAGCGGGACGGCGCGGGATGGGTAGCCCAGCGTCTGGCCGAGCTGGCGGCCCGCCACGACGCGGCGGGGGTCGGCGTGCCCGGGTCCGGCCCCGCCGCTGTTGTGGCCGCGGACGTCGAGCCGCTGATCGGCGATCTGCTGGTGAAGATTTCCACGGCTCAGCTCGGCACGGCGGGGGGGCAGGTGTTTGACCGGCTGACGTCTGTGCCGCCGGGTCTGCTGCTGCGCGCTGATGCGGGGCTGGCGGAGGCGGTGGCTGGTGCTGCTCGCCGTCCGGGGGGGTCGTGGTCGTGGTCGGCCGACGCCGCGGGCACGACACTGGGCGCGGTGTCGGCTGCTTTGTGGGCGGGGGAGCATGCGGGTGCTGAGCCGCCGCTGGTGTTCGTATGAGTTCGGGGAGCTGCGGACTGGCGGAGCGGGCCGAGGTCGGGCCCTGCCAGGTGGGTAAGTGCCGTGGCCGGCGGGAGCGGCGGGCAGCCCCGCGTGATGTGCGGTGATGACAGTGGTGGCGGTGTGCGTGCTGTGCGGGGTGATCGCGGGGGCGTCGATGGTGGCGGTGTGGCTGCGGGACCGGGGTGACCGGTTGTGAGCGTGTCGTGGTCATGCGGGAGCCCGGCCCCCGATCGGGGAGCCGGGCTCACGTGGCGGTCAGCCGAGGCGGAGTGCTCGCGCCTGCTCGCGCAGCTCGTCGGCCTTGTGTTCCAGTTCCATCGCCGCCTGGATGGGCCGGTTCCACGGGCACGGGGCGGCGTCAGTGGTCGGGCAGTCGAACGTGTCGCGGGTGATGTAGTCGCTGGGGCGGGTCATCATGGGGGTCTCCTCTCCTCGGTGGGGCGCCCTGGGCGGGCGCCCCGTAGCCGGCCGGGCCGGTCAGACGACGTCGGCCTCGCGGACGATGACGACACGGTCATCGTCGGGCCACCGGATGGCGACCTGGCCGTCGTCGAGGACTTCATCGACGACGACGACCTCGCCGAGCGGCAGGTAGACGCCGTGCATGCCGGCGGTGAGCGTGGTGGTCATGGTGACCACCTCCCTTCCTGGGGGGTAGGTGCCGGGCGGTCCGGCTTCCCTCGTTCACGTTCATGGATTAGACGCGCTGACGTTAGTTCTCGTTCCGTGACGTCAGTCACACAGAGGAGGTAGCGCGATGGCACGCAGGACAGTCGGCCGGTCCCGGTGGTCAGGCGAGCGGGGCCGCGTCAACGCAGGCAAGGGCCGCGCCCGGGCCGGGTTCACCACGGTCCGCCGTAACCGGGTCGCGGGCCGCCGCCGGGCGCTGGAGCAGGCCGGCCGGTGACTCATACCGGCCCGATGATCGGGCCGCGCAGCCGTACCGCGCCGCCCGGCGTCAGCCGGGGCGGGCGTTCCGTCGGCATCCGCGTCGCCTCGGCGACCGACGGCAAGGACATGCTGATCAACAGCCCCGACGGGTGGGAGGTCGACTCGCCGTGGATGTGGTGGGACGGCCCGGCAGGCGGCGACGGCACGGGAGGCCCTCTAGGTAACCCTCCCCCGGGAGCGGGCCTCCCGCTGTCGCTGCCCGCCGCGGTCACCCGCTGCACGTCGCTGATCGCCGACACCATCGGCGGGCTGCCGTGGCAGGTGTTCCGCGACGACGGCCAGGAGAAGCTGGAGGTCCCCGACTGGGTCGCCGACCCGCAGGCCCGGCGGATCGACCGGCGGATCTCCGGCGGCCCGTTCCCGGAGTGGCGCAAGACCAAGATGGAGTTCCGGTCCTCGACGATCGTGTCGCTGCTGTGGCAGGGCGAGGGGATGATCTACATCCCGGTCCGCGACAGCGACGGGACGCCGGTGCCGCCAGTGTGGCAGATCAACCCCGACGACGTCGGCATCAGCGACGACGGCCGGTGGCAGATCGGCCAGGGCGGCGACGGGTCCGACGATCAGGGCTACACGTTCGCGCCGGGTGAGCTGCTGGTGATCCGCGGGATGATGCGCGGCGCGGACATCCGCGGGCTCGGCGTGCTGCAGGCCCACTGGGCGGAGCTGGGCCTGGCCCAGTCGATGCGGGAGTTCGCGAACAACATGCTGCGGGAGGGCATCCCGAACGGCTACCTGAAGGTCAACAGCCCGCAGCTCACCCGCGACAAAGCCTACGAGCTGCAGCGGGAATGGATGCGGCAGCACGGCGGGCCCCGCAAGCGCATCGCGGTGCTGAACGCCACGACCGACTTCCACGCCCTCGGCCTGGACCCGGCCGCGCTGCAGCTCGCGCAGATGCGGGACTACTCGCTGCTGGACATCGCGCTGATGTTCGGGGTGCCGCCGTGGTTCCTGGGCATCCGCACCGACTCCAACACCTACGCGAACATCACCAGCCGGATGATCGAGCTGGCGCAGTTCACGCTGCTGCCGTGGTGCCGGCGGATCGAGGCCGCGTATGACGCCGAGTTCGCCCGGGGCACGGAGATGCGGATCAACCTGGACGGGCTGCGGCGGGCGGACACGCTGACCCGGTACCAGGCGCATCAGCTCGCGCTCGGCGACAACAGCCACCCGGGGTGGATGGATGTTGATGAGGTCCGGGAGATGGAGAACCTGCCGCCGCTGACCGGGGAGCAGCGGGAGCGCATGGGACTGACGGCGCTGGCATCGGTGCCCGCGATCCTGCCGCCGCTGCCATCCGAATCCGGTTCCGCTTCCCCGGCGGCGGCGGCAGGTCCCCCGCAACTGCGCGCGCTGGA
>WQVT01000524.1 GCA_009785715.1 Acidimicrobiaceae bacterium
ACCTCGCTCGGGGTCTCGACCGTCGAGACCATCAAGCTCATGGGTCGGGACCTGTCGGCCGACCTGCTCGGGAAGGTCAGCTTCGGCGCCCTCGCCTATCAGCTCATCACCCTGAAGGAGCCGACCCCGTCGGAGACCCGGGTGTTCGAAACGGTGCTCGTGGCGCTCGCCGATCACGGGTTCACCCCGACGGCGATCGCCGCCCGGCTCACCTACCTCAGCGCACCCGACGCCATCCAGGGCGCCCTCGCCGCCGGCCTGCTCGGTGGGGGCTCGCGCTTCCTCGGGGTCAGCGAGGACACGGGCCGCTTCCTCGACGAGGCGCTCCCCGACCAGGGTCAGCTCCCCGACGACGACGCCGGATGGGACGCGTTGGCCGCCGAGGCCATCAAGGCCCAGCGCGCACAGGGCAAGTTCGTCCCCGGGCTCGGCCACCACCTGCACAAGGGCGGAGACCCCCGGACCCCGGTGATCATCGGCATCGCCAGGGACGAAGGGTGCTACGGCCCGCACCTGGCGCTGTTCGAGGCCGTGGGCCGGGTGGCGCCCGACGTGCTCGGCCGGCGGCTGCCGCTCAACGGCGCAGGGGTGTGCGGCGCGGTGCTGGCCGATCTAGGCATTCCGCTCGAACTGCTCCGAGGCGTCGTCCTGCTGGCACGCGCCGCCGGGCTCCTCGGTCACATCGCCGAGGAGATCCGGCGGCCGATCGCCAGCGAGATCTTCACCACGGTGGAGGCGCACGCCACCTTCGTCGATCCCGGCCACTGACCCCGACGCCCGGAGCGCCTTTGGCTCAGGGCGGGTGGCCTCACGCCCCGCAGGCGTTGTCCTGGGGGGCGGCGATGGCCGTCTGGGTCCCGCAGAATTGGAGGCCGAGATAGTTGATGATGTCCTTGGTCGGGTCGTAGACCATCGTCGTCGATTTGCCGGAGGACAGGCCGAACGAGTCGAAGGTGACGCGGGTGTGCGCGGTGTCTCCGCTGATCGAGGTGATCTGCGCGCCCAGTCCACCGCCCAGGATGCTGCCGCCGGTGGGGCTCACCGGGTCGCACACCATGGGCGCCAGACCGGGGTCGCACGCCTGGGTGAGGTAGTTGATCGTGACGCGGCCGTCCGTGCTAATCCCGAACACCATGTCGTGGTGGCGCCAGTTTCCGTTGAAGATCGTGCCGGCGGTGATGGGAGGCCCTGCCGGCGCCTGGCCCACGATGGTCACCGTCGGAGCCGACACGGACGCGGAGCCTCCGGTGGACCCGTAGAACGGGGCGTTCCCGAACGTGAAGACGCCGCCGTCGGCCGCCGTCAGCCAGTACCCGCCGCCGGTGCTCGTGGCCGCCATCCCGGTGATCGGGGCGACGAGGTGGAGGTTGCCGGTGGAGCCGTGGAAGGACGCACCGCCGAAGCTGAAGATGCCGCCGTCCGAAGCCACCATCCAATAGCCGTTGCCGGTCGGCGTCGGGGCCATGCCCACGATCGGCTTGTTCAGACGGATGTTGCCCGTCGAGCCGAAGAAGCGGGCATCGCCGAAGGCGAAGATGCCGCCGTCGGAGGCCACGAGCCAGTAGCCCTTGCCGTCCGGCGTGACGGCCATGCCCACGATCGGCTTGTTCAGACGGATGTTGCCCGTCGAGCCGTAGAAGTGGGCATCGCCGAAGCTGAACACCCCGCCGTCGCGAGCCACCAACCAGTAGCCGCCCCCGTCGGGCGTGGCGGCCATGCCGACGACCGGCTGGTTCAGCCTCAGGTTGCCGGTCGACCCGTGATACCCCGCGGCGCCGAGGGTGATGACCCCGCCGTCAGACCCGACCAACCAGAGGCCGCTCCCGCCGGGTGCCCTGGCCGCGCCGACGATGGGGCCTTTCAGGACCGGGGCGACCCAGATCCCGTAGTTCGCCGCGTCCCCGTAGTTGAAGACCTCGCCATCGCTCTGGACCTGCCAGTACCCGGTGCTGATCAGTCCGCCGAACGGACCGTCGGCATGCACGGGCGCGGGCCCGTCGGTGCCGACGGTTGTCGACAGGGTGCGTGCCGCCGCTGCGCCGGCGACCTGTCCGCCCAACGAGGGCGCCATAGCAAGGCCGAATGTCGCGACGAGGCTCGCCGCGACCATCACCATCGATTTCTGCATTTTCCCCTCCGCCGAAAGATCCTGCTCCGTCGGCCGAAACGTAGCGGTGGAGGAAGGTCGGCGGCGCGGCTCCTGCCCCTTCGGGCGGGACGAATGACCGGGACAGTGCCCGGTCGGTCACCGTCCAGTCCTGCGTCCTGGTGGTGCGTCCCGGTAATGCGTCAGGCTCCGCACTCGCCGGCCGGCGAGCGGGTCCCGCAGAAGGTCTGGCCGACGTAGGTGATGACGTCGGTGGTCGGGTCGTAGGTCATCTGGGTCGACTGGCCCGCGGACAGGCGGCTGGGATCGAAGGTCACCGCCGTCTGCGCCGTGTTCCCGCTGATCGAGGTGATCCGCCCGCCGAGGCTGCCGCCGGAGACGAGCACGTTGCCGACCGTCTGGTCGCACGGCCCGGGCATCTGTGCGGGTCCGCAGTTGTTGAAGGTGCGGAAGACGATGGCGAGGCGGCCGTCGGTGCCGATGGTGAGGCCACGGTCGTGCCCCACCCAGCTGCCGTTGAACACCGTGCCGGCCGTGATGGGCGGTCCGGGCGGCGCCTGGGCGACCATGCCCACCGACGGCGCCGGGTAGGGGAACCTCCCGTTCGACCCGTAGAACGGGGCGGCGCCGAAGGTGAAGATCCCGCCGTCCGACGCCGAGAGCCAGTAGCCCCCCGTGCTGTTGGCCGCCATGCCGGTGATCGGGGCGACGAGGTGGAGATTGCCGGTCGAGCCGTGGAAGGCGGCCCCGCCGAAGGTGAAGATCCCGCCGTCCGAGGC
>WQVT01000525.1 GCA_009785715.1 Acidimicrobiaceae bacterium
CGCCGGGCGGGGTCGGGCAGGGTCTTGGTGGCGTCGGTGATGCCGATCACACCGTGGGCGCCGAACTCCCTGGCTTCCTTCATCAGCCGTTGGTAGGCGCCGTTGTAGCCCCGCCCCCAGGCCGCCTCCATTTCCGTGCATTCCATGTTGCAGCCGAACCACCGGTGATCCCCCAGAAAGCGCTCCGGCGCAGTATGTGGGCACAGGTACTCGCTGATCGGCCGGCCGTTGTAGTAGGTGCGCTCACCGTGAAGATCGCGGTCGTAGGCACGGGTGTACAGGCCCGAACCCAAATACCCCCAGGTGCCCAGCTCGATGCGGCTGAACCTCCAGCTCATCACGCAGAACCCCTGGACCAGGGCGACCGGGCGCATCCCCAGGTGTCGGCAGGCCGCGAAGTCCGGCACGTTCAGCGCCGACGTGAAGGACGAGTAGCTCATCCGGCGCCGGGCGGCACCGGGGAGGTCACCTCGAGGGCCGGCGCCGTTGGGTGTGGGAGTCCCCGGCGAATGAGGAGCGGGCGCGCCGGGGTCGACGATGCTCACCGCGGGCGGCTCCCCGCCGGTCGGTTCATCCCATCTTGTGTCCGGCTCTGCGTGATCCGTTCAGCCCTCCGCCCCGAGGGCCTCGACCTTGAACAGTTGCTCCCGGTCGTCCACGGGGACCACCATCCGGGGGCGCAGATAGTTGTGGCTGTCGCCGGCGAGGCGGATGGCCGTGCCGTACGCCGTGAAGGTGATGCAGTGGCTGGCGAAGTAGAGGGGCCCCTCGTCGACGTGGACGTCGACCATCCCGGTCCCCCCGAGGCCGATGGCCTCGGACTGCATCCGCTCCATCGCCGCCTCCCGGGCCTGGTACATCGCCCCGGTGAGGTTGGTGAGCTCGACGTTGGCCGTGGACTGGCGGAGCACCGTGCCTGCCGAGCGGCGGGGGACCTGCACGAACGCCGTACCGAAGGCGAGCCCGAGGGGGATCCAGCCGGCGTTGTGCAGCAGGCAGAAGTCCCGGGTGGACAGGTCGGAGACGAAGTGCGGTCCGGCATGGGCGGCGGCGCGGTCGGACGGCTTGACCGCCGTGCCCACCAGGATCGCCAGGCACTGGTGGCGGTGGACCTGGAACTCGACGTGGACGCCGATGACCCCGGCCGCATCACCGCGCCGCGCCTCGCCCTGAAGCCGGTCGACGGCGGCGTGGACGGCGCGGGTGTAGGAGGCGGAGGCGGCGTCGGTGTTGTTCCAGCCGAGCACGAACGTGGACGGGGGGATCGCCACCACGGCCACGCCGGAGACCAGGTCGACGGGTTCCCACCCGATGGAGTGGAGGAGCAGGGTCTCGTCGATGCTCAGATCCGAGGTGGGCCCGGCCTGGCCGTCGCGGCGGTGCAGGCTCTTGCCCGCGTCGTACGAGCGCAGGAGGTCCTCGACCTCCGCGAGCCACCCCTCGCCGGCGGCCGTCACCCGACCATCCTGACGGTCGGCACCGGGGCGGGCAGGGGCTCCACGTCCTTGAAGCGCCGGACCCGCGTGCCACGCAGCTCGGCGCTGATCACCTCGAGACCGAAGCTGCGGTACTCGTGCACCATCAGGTCCGCGCCGTGCAGCTCGTCGTTGCCGAGGCGGGACTTCAGGTGGTCCCGTGCCAGCTGGCGGGCGGAGGTGTGGGCGTCGGAGAGCTGGGTGATCTCCGAGCCAGGGCTGACGTAGTTGTCCCAGCTCCCCTGCTCGAGGATCTCGGTGACACACACCGGATAGATGCTGATCGAGGCGTTCGCGGCGATGATCGAGACCGGGAGCAGGCCCGCCTCGAACAGCTTGCCGAGGCGCTGGCCGGCCAGGTAGGTGCTCCAGATCTGGCGGGGCGCCTGGGAGTTCTCGAACACCACCGCCGTCCCATAAAGGTGGAACTCGCGCACCCCGGAACCGACCAGGGACTTGGTGGCGTCGGTGATCCCGATCACCCCGTGGGCACCGAACTCCCCGGCCTCCTCGATCAGGCGCTGGTACGCCCGGTTGTACCCGTCGGCCCAGGCGGCCTCCATGTCGGTGCACTCGGAGTTGAAGCCGTACTGGTGGTGCTCGGCGTCGGATACCCAGGGATGCGGGCAGCTGTAGCTGGAGACCGTCCGGTAGCCGCTGCCATAGCGGTTGTATCCCCCGCCCATCCCCATGCCGACGCTCGTGAAGGAGAAGTTCCAGCCCATGGCGCAGAATCCCTGCACGAGCGCAACCGGGCGCATCCCCATGTGCTCGCAGGCCGCCAGCTCCTGGACGGTCAGGCCGGAGGTGTAGGCCGAGTAGTGCGCACGCCGTTCGGCGGCCTCGGGGAGGTCGCCCTGCGGGCCGGCGCCGCCGGGCTGGGCACCCCCGGGGCCACCGGAAGCGGCGTCGCCGGGATCGACGATGCTCATCGTCGCCGCCTCAGCCGTCGAGGGAGATGACGGTGGTGGGCTTGGGGAGCGTGACGTCGTCGGTGGTCTTCACCACCGCGGTCCCGAGCGACAGGAACTCGATCGTGTGGCTGCCCCACTGGTGGCTCTTCTCTTCGAGCCGGACCCCGACGATCCCCGTGGCGCCGAGCTGCTCCGCCTCGTCCTGCATCCGGGTCATGGCCAGCTCGCGCGCCTCGTAGAGCGCCTGGGTGAAGTTCGGCAGCTCGACGTTCTGACCCACCGACGAGATGGTCTGGCCGAGGCCGCGGTGGGCGATGTGGTACACGCAGGTGCCCATGACGAGCCCCTGTGGCACGTGGCCGGTCTGCATGATCGTCCAGAAGTCCTGGCCGGACAGGTCGGACGTGAAGGGCTTGCCGAGCTTGTTGCGGTAGGACGCGCCGTTCTCGGCCTTGACGGCGGTGCCGACGGCGATGAACTCGGCGGCGTCGTTGCCC
>WQVT01000526.1 GCA_009785715.1 Acidimicrobiaceae bacterium
CGGCGTGACTCGAACCACCTAGAGCTTGGCGAGCACGTAGTCGACGGCGTCGCGCACGGTCTTCAGGTCCTCCAGGTCCTCGTCGTCGATCCGGAAGCCGGCGCTGCGCTCGCCGAGATCCTGTTCGAGGGCCTCCACCAGCTCGATCAGCGCCAGCGAGTCGGCACCGAGGTCTTCACCGAAGGACGCCCCTTCGCTGATCGACGCAGGGTCGATCTCCAGGATGTCCCCGAGCGTGGTACGCACCAGGTCGAGCACCGCGGCGCGATCGAGGGGCTTGCGGTCGACGGTGTCACCTGCCACGGGGCAAATCTACCGCGCCGCTCCCCCAGAAAGCCCGGCGAGACGGCGATCACTCAAGCGGCGACCGCAGACGCGAGGCGGCCGACCAGGTCCTCCGACACGGCCGCGGCCGCCACCTTGACGGCGTTGTGGATCGCCGTCGACGAAGACGACCCGTGGCTGATCACGCAGATCCCGTCCACGCCGAGGAGCACCGCGCCTCCGTAGGTCTCCGGGTCGAGCTCGGTCGCCATCGGCAACAACACCGGCAACAGCACCTCCCCCGCCCGGCGCGTGTCCTCGTTCGTCCCGAACGCGCCAAGGACCGCCGACATCGCGAAGTTCATCGAGCCCTCGAGGGTCTTCAGCACCACGTTTCCGGTGAACCCGTCGGTGACCACGACGTCGATGCGGTCGCTCATCACGTCGCGACCCTCGACGTTGCCGACGAAGTTGACGTCGGGACCCGCCTCGCCGGCGGCGAGCAGGGCGTGCGCCTCCTTGACGAGCGGGCTCCCCTTGCTCTCCTCCTCCCCGATCGAGAGAAGGCCCACCCTCGGCTTGGCGATCCCGAACCGCTGGGTGGCGAAGGCCGAGCCCATCTGCGCGAACTGGACCAGCCAACCGGCCGTGCACTCCGCGTTCGCGCCGGCGTCGATCAACACGGTCGGGATCGAGCCGAGCACGGGGATCGGGGTGGCGATCGCCGGCCGGCTGACCCCGCGGATCCGGCCCATGCGGAACAGCGCGCTGGCCATCGTCGCACCGGTGTTGCCGGCGGAGACCATCGACGAGGCCTTTCCGTCGCGCACCGCCTCGGCCGCCCGCAGGAGCGAGGCGTCCTTCTTCGTGCGGACGCCCCGCCCGGCGTCCTCGTCCATCTCGATGACCTCGCTCGCGGCGATGACCGGCAGTCCGCCGGTGTCACCCATCCGGTCGGGGTGCCCGACCAGCACCACGGCGAAGCCTTCCTCTGCCGCGCGCAGGGCCCCGGCAACGATCTCTTTCGGAGCCTTGTCCCCGCCCATGGCGTCGACCGCCACGGGCAGTACCGGGCCGGCGGACGACGCCTGCCCGCTCACGGTTAGCCGACGTCCAGGGCCTGGCGGCCCTTGTACCACCCGCAGGTCGGGCACACGACGTGCGGCAACTTGGCGTTGTGGCACTGCGGGCAGACGCTGCGGGCGGGTGCGGACAGCCGCCAGTTGCTGGCCCGCCGGCTCCGGCTCTTGGCCTTGGATTTCTTCTTCTTCGGGACGGCCATGTTCGGGATTCCTCGGGGTGATCAGTGCGTGGGGGGCGGATGCGTCAGGAGCAAGGGCCGCCGGGGCACGGCGCGAACAGACCACGCCTCCGGAACGGGACCTGAAGAGTTTAGGCGCTTTGACGCCGCCGCGTGGAGGCAGGGAGTTGGTGTAGCGAGGCTAGAGAGCCCGGTCGCTCGTCCTGAGCGAGTCGAGGGCCGCCCAGCGCGGGTCGGACACCTCGGTGTCGCAGTCGCAAGGCGACGTGTTCAGATCCGCTCCGCAGGTCGGACAGAGGCCCGCGCAGTCGGGGCGGCACAGCGGGGCGAGGGGAAGCTCGAGTAGCACGGCGTCGCGGGCGAGGGGCAAAAGGTCGAGGTGGTCGGGGCCCAGCTCGTAGGTCTCCTCGTCGGGCCCGCCATCCCGGTCGACTCCCGGGGGGGTGTACAGCTCGCGCACCTCGGCCTCCAGCTCGGAGCGAACCGGCCCGAGGCACCGACGGCACTCGCCCTGCCACGGCGCGCGCACCGTGCCCGTCACCTCGATCCCCCCCGACAACGAGGTCAGCACCACGTCCAGGATCACCTCGGCCTCCACCGGCACACTGCTGCCGGCCACCGTCAGCTCGCCCAGGCTGCCGGCGCGGTGGACCTCGACCCGCTGACCCACGTTGCGCCGGAGCGCCGTGACCGGGACCAGCCAGGTGCCGCTCATCGACCGCGACGATCCTGGTCGAAGAAGGCCGGCTCGTTTCCGAGGGCGGCCTCGGCGCCCTCGCCGCCCTCCGGCACCAGCGGCCCCTGCTGCAGGGGCGTGGGGATGAGCGACAGCTTCTGGCGTCCGGCGGCGACCGTCTTGATGGTCCGCTCGAGAACGATCTCGAAGGCTGCGAGCTTCTGATCGCAGTAGTCCTCGGCCTCGAGACGCAGGCGTCGGGCCTCGTCCTTGGCCTCCTCCACCAACCGTCTCGCCGTGTGCTGGGCCTCCCGCACGATCTCGGTTCGCTGGACCATCCGCTCGGCCCCGAGCCGGGCAGCCTCGAGGATGTCGTCGCCCTCCCGGCGGACCTTGGCCAGGAACTCCTCACGGTCGCGCAGCATCCAGCGCGCCGCCTTGACCTCATCGGGCAGCCGCTGGAGGGACTCGTCGAGGAGCTCCAGGACCTCGTCCTTGTTGTCGAGCTTGACCGACGAGGACAGGGGCAGGTTGCGCGTCGCCTCGATGATCTCGATCACCCGGCGGATATGGGCCTCGACGTTCGGACCGGGGGTCGCCCGGCCGTTCGGCCGGCCCTCGACACCCTCCGACACGCTCATCGGGACACCCGGTCCCGGGGGTCGCTCGGCCGTGCCGCCCG
>WQVT01000527.1 GCA_009785715.1 Acidimicrobiaceae bacterium
GGTTCAGCTCGGCATCGGGGTTGCGACCTTCGTCGACCGCACGGCCGGCGTGCCCGGGAGCGAATTCGGCGCGGTCCTGCTGCGGGACGACGGCAGCGTGCTCCTCCGCACCGGCTCCAGCCCGTACGGCCAGGGCCACCACACCTCGTGGGCGATGCTCGTCTCCGAGCGGACCGGTATCCCGATGGAGGAGATCGAGGTGTTCCACGGGGACACCGACGTCGTACCTCGCGGCGGGATCACCGGCGGCTCCCGGTCGGTGCAGCGAGCCGGATCAGCCGTCGCGGTCGCTACGGACAACCTGGTGGAGGAGGCACGCGAGGTCGTGGCGAACCTTCTCGAGGCCTCGGTCGAGGACATCGTCCTCGACCTCACCGGCGGGGGGCGGTTCCACGTCGCGGGGGCGCCGGTGCGCTCCGTGCGCTGGGAAGAGGTTGCCGAAGCAGCCCAAACCTCCGGATCGGATCCGCTTTCGTGCGAGGCCGACGTGGGCGGTGACCCCAGCTTTCCCTCCGGCGCCTACCTGGCCGCGGTTGAGGTGGATACCGAGACCGGTCAGACCCGGGTGCGCCGTCTCATAACGGTCGATGACGCGGGCAGGATCCTGAACCCACTCCTGGCCATGGGCCAGGTCCACGGAGGCGTCGCACAGGGGGTGGCCCAGGCCCTGTACGAGGAGTTCGTCTACGACGAGGACGCCAACCCCCTCACCACCAACTTCGCCGACTACGCCATGATCTCCGCACCGGAGCTCCCGGCGTTCGAGTCGTCCCTGTACGAGACCCCCTCCCCGAACAATCCCCTCGGCGCCAAGGGGATCGGCGAATCGGGGACCATCGGCGCCCCGCCGGCCGTCCAGAGTGCGGTGGTGGACGCCCTGTCGCACCTCGGGGTGCGCCACATCGACCTGCCGTGCTCTCCCCAGCGGGTGTGGGAGGCGATTCGGGACGCAAGAAAGGGCCACTAATGGCAATCCGGTTCGGTTCAGGTTCGCTGCAGTACGAGCTCGTCGAGGGGTGGGAACAGCTACCAGCGGGCTTTCAGCACGCCGATGTGGCCGCGGTTTGCACCGACGCGGACGGGAACGTTTTCCTCTACTGCCGGGGCGACCATCCGGTCATGATTTACGATCGTGATGGAACGTTTCTGGACTCCTGGGGCGAGGGGAAGTTCAGCTACCGCACGCACGGGATGTTCATGGCCGGCGGAGACCAGATGTTCCTGGTCGACGACGGAGGGAACTCCGTCGGGCGGTACGCTCTCGACGGAACGCATCTCCAGACCATCGGACCGGCCGGCGTTCGCAGCGATACCGGCTACGACGGCCGGGACGTCCTGTCGATCACCCACCCGGGCCCACCGTTCAACCGTCCGACCAATGTCGCGGTGGCTCCTTCCGGTGACCTCTACGTCTCGGACGGGTACGGGAACTGCCGGATCCACCGGTTCAGCGACGCCGGCGACCTGCTGCAGTCCTGGGGGGAGCCGGGCAACGGGCCCGGGCAGTTGCACCTGCCGCACAGCGCATGGGTCCACACGGACGGCCGAGTCTTCGTCTGCGACCGGCAGAACGACAGGATCCAGATCTTCGGGCCGACCGGCGAATATCTGGACGAGTGGACCGACGTCCAGCGCCCGCAGGATCTCTTCATGCACGACGGGCTCGTCTTCGTCGGCGAACTGCGCTGGCAGAAGGGCGAAGTCTCGCTTCGGCGGGGACCCATCGAGACGGCCGAGCCGTCACGTCTCAGCATCCTCGACATGGATGGCAACGTCTTGTTGCGTTGGTCCGACCCTGACCCCATGAAGGATGGTTACTTCATTGCCCCCCACGGGGTTTGGGTCGACGACCAGGGCTCGCTCTACATGGCCGAGGTGACCCATACCATCGCCGTCGGGCCGGGACTGGCTCCCCCCGAGGCACACACCTTCCAGAAGTTCGCACGCGTCTGAAACGGGTAATCCGGTACCTCCAAACGGAAGGCGGCTGGCGTGAACATTGACGTACACGGCCACTACACCACGGCTCCACCGGCACTTGCCCAGTGGCGGAGACGGCAGATCGAGGCGTTCGAAAAGGCTGGAGACCGCGTCCCGGCGGGCGAGCTCGTTATCAGCGACGACGAGATTCGGGCCTCCGTCGAGAACGGTCAGATGCCCCTGCAGCGCGACCGCGACACCCAGGCGACGCTCTTCTCGCCCACCGCCGGCGGCATGGCCCACCACTACGGCGACGAGGAGACCAGCATCGCCTGGACGCACGTCGTCAATGACCTGATCCACCGGGTCTGCAGCCTGTATCCGGCCAACTTCATCGGTGTGGCCCAACTCCCGCAGTCCCCGGGAGTCGAGCCGGCCAGGTGCATCCCCGAGCTGGAGCGCTGCGTGAACGAACTGGGATGCGTGGGCGTCAACCTGAACCCGGATCCGTCAGACGGCTACTGGACCGGTCCGAGCCTTGCCGACCGCTCCTTCTACCCGCTCTACGAAAAACTCTGCGAGCTTGGCGTGCCGGCCATGGTCCACGTATCCATGACCTGCAACCCCGTATTCCACATCACCGGGTCGCATTACCTGAACGGGGACACGTCCGCCTTCATGCAGTTCGCCCTCTCGAACCTGTTCAAGGACTTCCCGACGCTTCGTTTTGTCATACCGCACGGCGGGGGCGCGATCCCCTACCACTGGGGCCGGATCCAGGGAATCGTGCTCGATCAGCACCTCCCGCCGCTCGAGGAGATCGTCCTCGACAACGTGTTCTTCGACACCTGCGTCTACTGGCAGAAAGGCCTGCAGCTGCTGGTCGACTCGATACCGGCGGACAACATCCTGTATGCCTCGGAGATGATCGGTGCGGTGAAGGGGAGAAATCCCGA
>WQVT01000528.1 GCA_009785715.1 Acidimicrobiaceae bacterium
ACGTTGACGAGCTTGTGCAGCTGCTTGGTGATCTGTTCCGCCGAGTGCTCCTCCACGTCGATGACGATCGTGATCCGGCTGAACGCCGGGTCGTCGGTGGGCGCCACGGCGAGGGAGATGATGTTGTAGCCGCGCCGGGCGAACAGCGAGCTCACCCGGGCGAGCACCCCCGAGCGGTTCTCGACGAGCACCGACAGGGTCTGGTGGTGGGTGGAGCTGTCGGTCACTGGTGCACCATCCTTCGGCTGGAGCACCAGCCCAATTGGCGGTGACCGCCGCAAGCGGCGGTCCCGGATTGACGGTGACCGCCGCAAGCGGCGGGCCCCGATTGGCGGTGACCGCCGCAAGCGGCGGTCACTGTGGATACCTTTCCCCACCCGGCTGCTGTGCCGGGTGGACGACGACGTCGTCGTTGGCGGCGCCGGCGGGCACCATCGGGAACACCTTCTCCCGGGAGTCGGTGCGGAAGTCGATCACCACCGGGCGATCGTCGATGGCGTTGGCCTTGTCGATCGCCGGCTGAACCTCGTCGGGGTCCTCGACCCGGAGTCCCACGCAACCCATGGCCTCAGCCCAGCGGACGTAGTCGGGCAGGTCCGGTGAGAGGTAGACCTCGCTGTAGCGCTCGTCGTAGAACATCTCCTGCCACTGGCGGACCATGCCCAGGTAGGCGTTGTTCAAGATGGCCACCTTGATCGGGATCCGCTCGGTCGAGGCGGTGGTGAGCTCGTGGGCGGTCATCTGGAAACAGCCGTCACCGTCGATCGCCCAAACCGTGCGGTCCGGCCGGCCGACCTTCGCCCCGATGGCGGCCGGCACCGAGAAGCCCATGGTGCCGAGGCCGCCGGAATTGACCCACGTGTAGGGGTCGTTGAACCTCCAGTACTGGCTCGCCCACATCTGGTGCTGACCCACGCCGGCCGTGAGGATCGTGTCTTCGGGGGCGGAGTCGCGCAGGCACTCCAGCACGAACTGCGGCTTGAGGGCCTCACCGGGGTCCGCCGGCTCGTAGTGCAGGGGGAACTTCTCCTGCCATCCGGAGATGGTGGCCCGCCACGGGGTGCGGTCGATCTGGGCTTCGCCCCCGTCGACCAGGTGGCGGATCGCCCGCACGATTTCTCCGATCACCTGGTTGGCATCGCCGACGATCGGCACGTCCGGCTGGCGGATCTTGCCCAGCTCGGCAGGGTCGATGTCGACGTGGATGACCTTTGCCCCCTGCGCGAAGTCCTTCACCCTCCCAGTGACCCGGTCGTCGAAACGGGTGCCGAGCGCGATCAACAGGTCGGCCTGCTGCATCGCCATGATCGCGGCATAGTTGCCGTGCATACCCGGCATCCCGAGGCACAGGGGATGGTCGTCGGGGAACGCGCCCCGGGCCATCAAGGTGGTGACCACCGGGATCTCGGTCAGCTCGGCCAGCTCCCTCAGCACCTCGGCGGCACGGGACTTCAGGATTCCGCCGCCGGCGTAGATCACGGGGCGCTCGGCGGCGGCGATGAGGCGGGCCGCCTCGCGGATCATTCGCGGATGACCCTTGATGTTCGGACGGTACCCGGGCAGGGAGGCGACGACGTCCTCATCGGACGGCCAGTACCAGTCCATCTGGGCGGTCATGACATCCTTCGGCACGTCCACCAGGCAGGGCCCGGGGCGCCCGGTGGTGGCGAGGTGGAACGCCTGGCGCACCACGAGCGGGATCTCCTCGGGATTCATGACGAGCTCGTTGTGCTTGGTGACCGAGCGCGTGATGCCCACGGTGTCGCACTCTTGGAAGGCGTCGGTCCCGATGAACGGCCGGGCCACCTGGCCGGTGATCGCCACCATCGGCACCGAGTCCATGTAGGCGTCACACAGCGGGGTGACGATGTTGGTGGCCCCCGGGCCGCTGGTGACGAACGCCACCCCGGGACGGCCGGTCACCTGCGCGTAGCCCTCCGCCATGTGCCCGGCCCCCTGCTCGTGGCGGACGAGGATGTGGCGGATCGGCGAGTCGAGCAACGGGTCGTACGCCGGGATGGTCGCGCCACCGGGCAGGCCGAAGACGACCTCGGTGTGTTCCATCTCCAGGCTCTTGATGAGGGCTTGGGCGCCGGTGAGCTTCATGTGGGTTCCTTCACGCTGCGGTTCACTCAAGGATTGGATGGCGGGGCGGGGCGGGGTTCGGGGGTACGGCGGCCGGTGACCGGCTTGCCCGCCCGGCTCGGCCGTGCGGGGAAAAGAAAACGACCCCCGAGGGGGTCGTTCAGACGCACGCGAGCGGGTCGGCGTGCGTCAGTCGATAAGTACGAGAATCTGACGAGCGGTGCTCACAGCTCGGGATTCTGCCACAGCGCACCCCCTGGCTGCAACGCAGTTGCCTGTCGTCCTACCCCGCCGCCCAGCCGGGGTCGCGCTACCCCGCCGCCCAGCCGGGGTCGCGGCCCGTCCAGGCGAGCCGAGGACGTCCACGGCTCGCCAGCCGGCGCAGGGGGAGGGCCGCGCCCAGCTGGTGGGCCCGATCTGATCCACCACCCCGGACATGAACTCCAGTCCGGAGAGATACGCCATGTCGGGTGTCCACCCCATGGCTATCAGGATGCCTGAGCGCCGGTTGCCCGGGCGCCAAGCCGTGCGGCTACGGCTCGGTGACCGCCCCCCGCTCGGCGCCGGTGAGCTTCATGTGGGTTCCTTCACGCTGCGGTTCACTCAAGGATTGGATGGCGGGGCGGGGCGGGGTTCGGGGGGTACGACGGCCGGTGACCGGCTTGCCCGCCCGGCTCGGCCGTGCGGGCAAAAGAAAACGACCCCCGAGGGGGTCGTTCAGACGCACGCGAGCGGCTCGGCGTGCGCCAGTCGACAAGTACGAGAATCTGACGAGCGGTGCTCAC
>WQVT01000529.1 GCA_009785715.1 Acidimicrobiaceae bacterium
AGGAGGCCCCGCCCGAGCTCGGCCATCCCCGGGTCGCCCATGACGTCGACCCGTCGCATGGTGAGGGCGGTCAGCGGGTTGGCAACGACGTTGCTCAGCAGCTTGCGCCACAGCTGCGTCGTGAAGTCGGCGTCCTCGGTCACCTCCATCTCACTGCCCTCGAAGAGTCGGGCAAAGGGGGCGCTGTGGGCTCCGGGCGCCACGACGAATCGCGCCCCCCGGTGGTGCACGACCCGCCCGGGGGCGACCCGTTGGGCAGCGGTGTAGACCACCACCGGCAGGACGGCAGCGCCGTCGACGTAGGGCTTCACCCGCTCCTCATGCCCGATCCCGTTCTGGAGCACGGCCACCACCGTCTGCGGCCCCACGAGGCGCGCCAGCCAGGGGGCCGCACCCGGCGTGTCCTGCCCCTTGACCGTCACCAGTACCCAGTCGACGGGGCTCACCTCGGCGGGGTTTTCTGCCACGGGGACAGGCAGCGTGCGCCGGCCGGCAGGCGTTTCCACCACCATCGAGTCGATGGCAGTCCGAACGCAAAGGAGTGGGGTGTGGCCGGCGTCGAGGAGGCAGGCGGTTGCCACCGCGCCGACGGCGCCGGCGCCGATCACCGCGATGCTGGGGTGGGGGGAGGGATGCACCCGGGAAGGATACCGGCGGCCCCTCCGGGTCCCATCCGCGCCCGTGCGTGAGAACATGTCCCGGATGGAGGCAATGGAGGCAACCCGGGTCGACCGCTGGCTGTGGGCCGTGCGCCTGTACAAGACCCGCTCGATGGCCACGGACGCCTGCCGGGGCGGCCACGTCGAGGTCAACGGTGCGCCGGCGAAACCCGCCACCCCGGTGAGGGTCGGCGACCGCGTCACGGCCAAGGTGGACGGCTGGGAGCGGGTGCTCGACGTGGCGCGGGTGATCGACAAGCGGGTGGGGGCCCCGCTGGCGGCCGAGTGCATCGTCGATCAGAGCGCCCCCCGGCCGAAGTCGGAGTACGTTGCGCCGCTGTTCATGCGCGACCGGGCGACCGGGCGGCCGACCAAGCGGGACCGCCGGAAGCTCGACCGGTTCCGGGAGCGCTAGACGGGTTCGGCCGCCGGCCTCCGTGCGGCGGCAAAGAAGACGAGCCCGGTGGAGGCGACGACGATCAGCTTGCCCGCCAGCCCGAGCTCTGCCCGCAACCAGGAGAGCCCGAGACCCGGCCGGTGGGCGACCAACTCCGGAAAGCCGACCCATCGTGGGGCCAGCACCGCCTTGCCGAGGACGTCTGCGGTGGTGGTCGGGGGGAAGAAGGCGTCGGGCGCGTTCTCGGGGTTGTCGCCCTTGGTCGTGATCACTCCCGTCGCGCCGATCTTCACGATACGGTGCAAGAAGTTGAGGCCATTACCCCGAAACTCGATCACATCCCCGACGTGGTACCGCGACTCTTTCTCGATGAAGACGAGTGATCCCGGTGGAATGGTCGGGTACATCGAAGGCGTCGTCACATAGACGTGGTTGGTGAAGAAGGTGACGAAGAGCGAGAGAAGGACTGCTGCGCCGAGCAAACCGGCGAGGGTCCACCGAGCTATCGATCGGACCACCGAAAGTTGGCTCCTACTACGCCGCCACATTCTTTGTGATGTTCCAACCGGTTCCGACGGGATTCCCGACCGTGCTGGTGTCGGTCGTTGCGGTACCCGTAATGGTGTAGCTCACGATGTCGGACGACCCGTTCGCCACGTTGTCATCGGCACTGCTCTCGAGCATCAGCGCGACCGGGATCGTGATCGAGTCACCCGGCTGTCCGTTCGCCGCCAGCTCCGCCTGGTTTGTGCTGGCGTTCCCGGACAAGGGGAAGTTCTCGTTCGCCAGATTGGCGAGGCTGCCGGCATCCTGGCCGTTCCAGATGATGTCGACGACGCTGTCGAGCGCAGCGTTCGAACCGGTGCCGAAGGCGATCGAGACGGTCACCGGCGTCGAGCCCTGGTTCGTGATCGTCACCTGCGACACCGGGCCGGTTTCACCGGGTACCGCGTTGGTCAGCGACACCTTCCCGTTGGTGAGCTGTGTGCCGATGGAGGCCGTGCTCGCATTGACGGTCCCGGTTGCGCTCGAGGTGAAGGCCGTATTGACGGCTGCCCCACCGAAGAGGGCCGCGGCGACCCCACCCGTCGCGGCAAGCGCGATGACGTTGCGTGTGAGCTTCATGACCGGTAGAGGGGCACCCGGCTCCAGAAATACGTAGCGCGACTAAACAGAGGGGCCGGCGGTACGGTGCACGGCGTGAATGCCATCTCCGAGGGGCCCGCGCTCACCGATGCCGACGCCATGAGCCACGCCCTCGAGTTGGCGCGCGCCGCCGGCGAGGCGGGCGAGGTCCCGGTCGGGGCCGTTGTGGTGGTCGGCGGGCGGATCGTCGGAGCAGCCGGAAACCGGCGGGAAGCCACCGGCGATCCCACCGCCCATGCCGAGATCCTGGCGCTGCGGGAGGCTGCGGCGCTGCTCGGAAGCTGGCGGCTTGCGGGCGCGAGCCTGCTCGTCACCGTCGAGCCGTGCCCGATGTGCGCCGGCGCGGCGGTCAATGCCAGGCTCTCCCGGGTGGTGTTCGGGACGCCCGACCCGAAGGCGGGGGCGTGCGGCTCGCTCTACAACCTCTGCGCCGATCCCCGCCTCAACCACGAGATGCCCGTCGAGTCGGGCCTCCTCGGACAGGAGTGCGCCTCGGTCCTGAGCGACTGGTTCGCCGCCAGGCGCTAGCGGGGAAATCGCTGGTTGTTCATCGGGCGCAGTCGTGACGGTCAGGTAAACGGGCCCGATCCGGCCGGCGAAGATTGCGGGCGGACGCGACGCGAGGGGTGGCGGTCGCGAGGACCGTGGGTGA
>WQVT01000530.1 GCA_009785715.1 Acidimicrobiaceae bacterium
CGGCGAGATGATCCGCGACGTCCGCCTCGACGGCTTCACGCCCAACGACGTCCCCTGGAAGTTCGAGGCGGGCACGCCCCCGATCGCCGAAGCCATCGGCCTGGGACTCGCCATCGACTACCTGCAGGCGATCGGCATCCCGGCGATCCGTGCGCACGAGAAGGCGCTCACCGGCTACGCCCTGCGGGCGCTCAAGGAGCGCCTCGGCGACGACATCACGATCCACGGGCCCATGGATGTGGAGCATCGCGGCGGGGTCATCTCCTTCGCGTACAAGGACATCCACCCCCACGACCTGTCCCAGGTGCTCGACCAGTCCAACGTGTGCGTGCGGGCCGGTCACCACTGCGCGAAACCGTTGATGCGCTGTCTGGGCGTCGGGGCCACGGCCCGCGCGTCGGTGTACCTCTACAACGACGAGAGCGACATCGACGCGTTGATCGATGCCCTGGGCGACGCCGACCGGCTGTTCACCCTGTAGTTTGCGCCAGTCCAACTCTGTATCTGTGAGGCGTTCCAATGCCCGGCCTTGAAGACCTCTACCGAGAGATCATCCTCGACCACTACCGCAACCCGCGTAACCGCGGCGAGCTGGTGACACCCCCGGCGATCGCCGAGACCGGGTTCAACCCGCTCTGCGGGGACGAGGTGACGGTCTACCTGCTGATGGACGGCGACGTGGTCGCCGACCTCAAGCTGACGGGACAGGGCTGCTCGATCAGCCAGTCGTCGGCCTCGATGATGTCGACGGCGGTCAAGGGCAAGACGCTGGCCGAGGCGCGGGCGATCATCCGCACCTTCAAGTCCATGATGTCGGTGCACGAGCACCGCCTCGACGACGGCGAGGCTTCCGAGTCGGAGGAGTCGGGGGACGGGGAGGCTGCGGGCGAGCCGGAGGTGAAGCTCGGGGACCTCGAGGCCCTCCAGGGCGTCGTCAAGTTCCCGGTGCGGATCAAGTGCGCCACGCTCTCCTGGAACACCCTCTCGCAGGCGCTCGACGCCGCCGAGGCCTCCTGAGCCTCCCGAGGTTCAGGACCGGGGCCTGAGGAGTGGTGCTTCGGGACGGACGTCAGGAGGTCGGCACGTCCCAGCCCATGCCCTCGGCGATCTCCTTGCAGGTCGGGCACAGGGGGTACTTCTTCGGGTCGCGGCCGGGGACCCAGATCTTGCCGCAGAGGGCCTTGACCGCGGTGCCGTTGACGATCCCCTCGACCACCGACGGCCCGGCGGAGATGAACTCTCCCTCCTCGGGTTGAACGCCCTCGAGGACGATGTGGGCCATGCGCTCATGGTCCCCGTCGAGCATCGGGTCGGAGTGAACCGGGGCGACGGTGAGGTCGGACATACCTGCAGGCTACCGGGGCGGAACGGGGCGCCGCAGCGGCCAACCCGGCGGCCAACGCGGCGTGGTGGGTGGATCTTCTCGTCTTCTCAGGCGGGACCAAGGCGCTCTTTAACTCCGCCTGCTGCAGTGATGCCCATGGACACCTTGGGCGAGGGCAACCAGGCCGGACAGCATCGTCTCGACAGCCCGGGGGGATCCCGGGACCAGCGTGCGACGGGTCGCGCATCTGAACCGGCTGTCCGAGAGCCGGGTGAGCCGGGCGACCTCGGCTTCGGCATCTACGTCTCGTGCTGGGGCGACCGGTGGCGCGTCCAGGTGAGCGGCAAGGTGGACGCCGCCGGTGCGGCGGCCGTGCTGGACGTCGCGGAGGTCCTGGCCGCCCGCGAGGCCCCTGCGGTCGACCTGGACTTTTCCGAGGTCACGGCCATCGACGCCAAGGGTTGGCGGGCGGCGCTGTACGCACAGAGCCTGTTGGCCGCCTCGGGAGGCGGATGCCGTCTGATCTCGCCGGCATCCGCCGTGCTCCACCCCTCCGGCTCGGCCCGCCACCACGCCGGCCACGCCGCCTGATCAGGCAAAACGCGCTCTCGCGCTATAACCGTTCTCACGGTGGGCGGTCATTTTCATTTGGCGGAATCAACCGGGCGGCTCCGGTGATTGGACAGCGTTCGCACTCCGAACGCGAGTCGATATGCCGCCGCAGACCGAACCGCTAAACCCCTTCTGACCTGCATAAATGGGGTTTGCTATCTGCAAGCACCATAAAGTGAGGCGCAGACAAAGGAACGGTCGTTGCGTAAAGAATCAGTCAACGACCTTGACCCCTGTCGGAACAACGCCCTATGGTCGCCTTCCGTTGTGGATACGTGCTCGTGGAATTTCCGTCGGCACGCCGCGCGTCTGGGGATTTCTGCAGGTCTTCTTGCGGCCTCACTCGGATTCGTGACCTCTCCCGCTTCGGCTGATCAGCTATCGAACCTGAAAGCCCAAGCCCAGAATGTGGAGAATCAGATAACCACGCTGGGTAACAAGGAAGAGGCCCTTTCCGAGCAGTACGACACGGCGAATGTCACCCTCGGCAAAGACCGAAGCGCGGTCGCCGCCGCCGCCAAAGCGCTCTCGTCGGCCGACGCCGCCACCGCGAAAGCAAAGTCGGTGCTGACCAGCGAAGCGATCAACGCGTACACCGACAACGGCACGGTCGGGGCGACAGCACAGGGCGGCACCTCCTTGAAGAACGTCAACCAGAGCCTGCTGCGGGCCGAGTACGTCTCGAGCTTTGCGGCCAACGAGACGGACGCCCAGGACGCCTTCCGTCTGGCGGCCGTACAGGACGAGGCGGCGAAGGCGCACCTGCAGGCGGCCAAGGCCTCGGCGGAGAAGCAGGTGGCCACCATCGCCTCGGCTCGCCGGCAGGTGATCGCAGCCCAGGCCAAGCTCGAGGCCGTCTACAAGTCCGAGTCGAGCCAGATCGCCGCCCTCGTGGCCCAGATCCAGGCTCAGCAGGA
>WQVT01000531.1 GCA_009785715.1 Acidimicrobiaceae bacterium
CCGAACAAGGCGGCAGCGTTGTACGAGCTCAGGCGGGTGCTCCGCCGCCAAGGAAGGCTCGTCCTGACGTCGTGGGACTACCACCGGCAGCCCGTTGGCCGTCCGCCTCAGGTCGACGACCACCGGCCGTTGTTGTTCGCCGCCGGCTTTGAAGTGGAGGCGTACGAGGAGACGGAAGACTGGCTCGAGAGACAGCGGCGAATGTTCCATGGTCTGCTCGAGCTGAGCGATGAGCTCGCGGCTGAGACTGCCGAAAATGTGGAAGACGTACGCGCACGACTGACCGACACGATCTCCACCTTCAGCGCCATGTCGCGTCGCTTCCTACTCGTAGCAACCGCGGTTTGAGACCCGAGTGTGCTCGACATGACCACTTCTCATCACCGACCCCAACCGAGATTCCCTGGCGGACTGATTCCCTCGAAGAGGACAAGTAACTCAACACCGTCGTATTGAACATTCGCAATACATCACTGTGCTGTACGAATAGACAGATTGGAGAGAAGCAATGCCAACCAAGCAAATCGAGATCATCCGTGGCGTCGGGCAAGCCACGAACCAGCCGGTTCTGGACGTGCTGGGGCCCACCGTCGAGATCCTCACGCCACTCAGCGACGGATCCGACGGTCTCTGCGTCATGCGGGGTGTCGTCCCGCCAGGGGTGACCGTGCCCCTCCACAGCCATGACGACCCCGAAGACTTCTATATCGTCGCCGGGTCCCAGCAAATCCTGTTGCAGGGAGAAAACGGGCACGAGTGGCAAGACGCTCACGCCGGCGACTACATCCGGGTTCCCGGCGGCGTCCCACACGCCCACCGCAATGTCACCGACGAGGCGGCGATCGACCTCGTCTTCACTACTGCCCGGATCGGCCACTTCTTCCAAGATGTTGGGCGACCGGTGACCGGTCCCCCCGAGCCGCCCGACCCGGACCAACTGGCCAACTTTGTGGCGGCGGTAGCAAGACACGGCTACACACTCGCCACACCCGAGGAGAATGCAGCCGTCGGCATACAACTACCGAACTCGTCAGGCAGACCTGGCAGCTGATGACTTCATGGAACCACCCGAGTACCCGAGGGTCGTAGTGGGCGGCCGAGGCGAAGGGTGTGGCCCGGCGACCCTCGGGTCCAGGGGATGCTTGACACGGGCGGACGAGCTCATGGCCAGTACAACCCGACAAAGGGTTCAGGATTCGCCTTGGCCCACTCGTCGAGCTTTCGAGCGAGGTGACGTGCCAGGGCCCCCTGCCGGAGGAAGTGGTCGCGCCGAATGAACACAACTGGTACCGAAGGCTCGTTCCGGTTCTGTCGCCCGGTGAGCATGGCGGCGAAGTCGGCGAAGTTCTCCGTCACTATGACCCGACCGTCCGTTACGGCCCGTTCAAACACCTCTGAGTCATCGGCGCTACCCAGGTCGATCCGAAGGACCGACATGGCCTCATGCCCGAGCCGGGCGAGTTCGTCCGCCGCCGCAGGAGGGAGCATCGAGTCTAGGAGCCATTTCACCCCGAGAGAAGTTGCTCCCGGCGGTCAATCATGACCCGGATCTCGGCGGCTGCGGTCTCATCAGCTGCGATGCGAGCGTCGATCTCGTCGGGATAGACAGAGTAGAAGTTGACCGCCAGACGAACCTGGTCCGATCCCAGCCCCGTCTCTTCCGCCACCTTCTTGAGGCGTTGCTCGCCTTTGCCTGGGGTTCTGCGTATGGCACGCACGATCTCCCATACGTCGGGCCCGGATGCCAGAGCGGCGCGTCGCCCTGAGGGGCCACCCCGGAAGACGACCCCAGGGAAACGCCGGGACTTGAGACCCTCGTCGAGAAGACTTGTCACCAGCGCCGTGGTGGAGGTGCCGCTGGCGGCAGCCTCAGCGTCAACGCGCTCGAGCAGGTCTTCCGAGAGACGGAATGACGTAGGGCGAGGCACACGAACCATTGTAGCGCGTTACGACTACAGATCGCTACCTCCGTTGATGCCTTGTAGAGTGCTGCCCACCCGGCGATCTGGGACGCGTTCCGGATGACCTCTCCTTCGGGACCTGGTAACGGTCGGGGTCAGCCGGTCCAGTCGGACGGAGAGACCAGGATCATCCAGAGGTGCCCGTCGGGGTCGGCGACTTGGGCTGCGAAGGCGCCCCACTCCCGCTGCGAGGGCGCGTAGATCGTCGTTCCGCCGGCGGCAAGGGCGGACCCGTATCGCGCCCGCACAGCACCCTCGTCCTGGACGTACACCGAGAGAACGCACTCGTTGGCACCTGGCGGGGCCACGCGGTCCTTGCCGGCGACCCAGCCGAACCCGCCGATCGGTATCAGCATCAGGCTCACGCTCGAGGCGAGGCGGAGCTGGAGCGGCTCCGGGACGCCGTCATCGGCGAGCGGGCCGAAGGCTTCGAGTCCCAGCCCGTCGCGGTAGAAGGCGAGCGCGCGGCTCCTGTCGGCGGTGGCCAGGCAGATCGTGTGGTTCATGAAGCGTCACGACTCCCGGCAGCCGACGAACTCATCGCGCCAGGACGGATCCGGGGCCGATAGCCAATGGTGGCCCGACCTCCCGCCATCCGGCCATCAGGGACACGACCCCCGGATTCTGAGGGTGACGCTATGGGGCAGTCGGAGTAGAAGGACGGGGCTGGTCGAGTGGGAACGTCGAGCCTGAGACGGAGCGTTGCTGACGGACCCTCCATCCAAACCCAACTGTGTTGACATCAAGCGTCGAGTGTCGTCCATGATCCGATATCCCATCCCGATCGTCGTCTCGACGATCGGCGGATCCCCGAGTTTGCGGCGCAAGCGCCCGATGGTGGTCGTCACGGTCTTGGTGAAGGGATCCGCGTTTTCGTCCCACACTTTTTC
>WQVT01000532.1 GCA_009785715.1 Acidimicrobiaceae bacterium
CACCCGCGCGAAGGATCTTGGTGAAGACACTCATTGGGATCATGCTACCGGTCCTCTGTGACCGTTCTGACGGCACCTTGCGCCCGATCCACCCCCCGGCCCGACCGGGGACAGCGGAAATGGGACCTCAGCGGCTGACCTGGTCTTTGACCCCACACCCGCCTGCTGCGGCGCTCCCGGGCCGGCGCCGGCGGTCACTGCCTGTGGCAGTGGGCCCTACGTCGTCGGGATCCCCGCTCTGCGCCATCTCCGCCGGCCGGCCCCTGTGGCCGGCTGCGACGGGCAGGACTTACTTCTAAGCCGCACCATGCTCAGCAACCACGGGTTGCCTTACGTGGGTCGTTTCGCCTGCGACTGGCATCGACTTGCAACCACAGACCCGCTGAGGTCCGGCCTCGAGGGTACTCCGTCACTCCGACAGGCGGCGCTTCAGGTCCACCAGGACGTCCACGGGCCCGGGGTCCACCCCGGCCTGCGCGGCCATCCACAGGGACACGTAGTCGCCGAAGAGGACCAGGTCGAGCAGCTGCGCCAGCTCCCCGTCACCCTCGGCGTGCACCTCGATCACCTCCGCCACGGCCCGCTCGAGCAGGTCGCGGGTGAAATCGAAGCGCCGGGCGATCTGCGGGTGCTCCTCGTCGTGGCGCAGCTGCACGACGGAGAGCCCGGAGCGGGTGATCGGGTCCCGGGTGCCCCACCCGCACACCTCGTTGTGGCACAACTCGGGCTGGGTGGACGAGAAGGCGGGGCTCTTCGCGTTCTCGTTGATCTGCGTCCGCCAGCGAGTGGCGGCGGCGGAGCCGATGACCCCGCTCCCCTGGATCAGCGGGATCGTGTTGCCGAGGCGACGGGCCACCTCGGCGGCCGCGCTGGCGTCACCCGCCTGTGCCAGCTCGTCACGCCGCCGGCGGAGCTGGTCCACCGCGGCGTCGATCCACGTGGTCGCCCCCTTCAGCAGGCCGATCTCGTCCAGTACGACGAGCGGCGGGATGGCGACCGCACCGAACGCCGCCCGGGGCTGGGGGATGTCGGGCGGCACGGGGATGATCGGGGCGCCCCAGCTGCGCGCCAGGTGGGCGAGCTCGCCGCCCCCGGTGATCACGACCATGTGCGCGCCGGCCACCGCAGCGTCGCTCGCCGCCTGGATGGTCTCCTCGGTGTTCCCCGAGACCGACACGGCGAACACGAGCGACGCCTCGCCGACGAAGGCGGGCAGTTCGTAGGACTTGTCCACCACCACGGGCACCGGGAGGAGCGGGGTGGCGGCCGCGACGACCACGTCGCCGGCGATCCCACTGCCCCCCATCCCGAGCATCACCACGTGTTCGACCTCTTCGGCGGCCGGGAGGCCGGGGAGCCCGCGGGAGGCCTCCACCGCAGCGAGAACCTGCTCGGGCATGGTCTCGACCAGGTCGAACATTCCAAGGCTGTCGAGGACGGGCACCGGACTAGCTCCCCGCCTCGGGCAGGGCCGGTTCGAAGGTCGGCTTGATGCCCTCCGCCTCGGCCTTGGCGGTCAACCGGGTGTGCTCGGCGTCGTCCACGGCGGTGGCCTCGTCGACCAGCATGATCGGGATCCCGTCGGTGATCGCGTAGCGACGACGCAGCCGGGGGTTGTAGAGGGAATCCTCGTCGGCGAAATAGAGCAGCGGGCCCTTGTCCTCGGGGCAGGCGAGGATTTCGAGCAGCTTGGGGTCAAGCGCCATCAGGTGGCGAGCTCCTTGATCTGTGCAACCACCGCTTTGGTGTGTGCATCGCAGGCCGCACGGTCGGCCGCTTCGAGATTCAACCGCAACAGCGGTTCCGTGTTCGACGGCCGCAGGTTAAACCACCAATCGCCGAGGTCGACCGTCAGGCCGTCGAGGCGGTCCTGCTTGGCGTCGGGGTAGCGCTCCCCCACCGCGTCGATGACCCGGAGAGGCTCCTTCACCTCGGTGTTGATCTCCCCCGAGTCGGCATAACGCTCGAAGTCCTTTCTCAGTTCGGACAAAGGACGATCGGCGCGCGAGAGCAATTCGAGCACGACCAGCGCCGCGATCGAGCCCGAATCGGCGCGGAAGTTGTCGCGGAAGTAGTAGTGCCCCGAGTGCTCGCCGCCGAAGACGGCGTTGGTCTCGGCCATCACCGCCTTGATGAAGGAGTGCCCCACCCGGGTACGAACCGGCGTGCCGCCCCGCTCGGCAATGATCTCGGGCACGGCCTTGGAGCAGATCAGGTTGTGGAGGATCGTCGAGCCCGGGTACTTCTCGAGCATCGCGGCCGCCACCATCGCCGTGGTCGTCGACCCCGAAACGGGCGCCCCCTGGTCGTCGACGAGGAAACAACGATCGGCGTCGCCGTCGAAGGCCAGCCCCACGTCGGCACCGGTCGTGCGAACCCGCTCCTGCAGGGAGACCAGGTTGGCGGGCTGGATCGGGTCGGCGGGATGGTTGGGGAACGTCCCGTCCAGCTCGCCGAAGAGCACCTCGAGCTCGACGGGGAGCCCGGAGAACACGGCGGGGACGACGAGGCCTCCCATGCCGTTGGCCGTGTCGGCCACCACCTTGAAGGGCCGGAGCACCGAGGGGTCGATGAAGGAGCGGACCTTGGTGGCGTAGTCGTCGAGGACGTCCTGGGACGTGACCGTTCCGGCAACCGGCGCCGGCGGCGGCGCCGCACCTTCGACAGCGGCGCGGATCTCGGCCAGCCCCGACTCGGCCCCCACGGGGCGGGCCCCGGCCAGGCACAGCTTGATGCCGTTGTACCGGGCGGGGTTGTGCGAGGCGGTGAACATGGCGCCCGGTGCGTCGAGCGCGCCGGAGGCGAAGTACATCTCGTCGGTGGAGGTGAGGCCGACGTCGATCACGTC
>WQVT01000533.1 GCA_009785715.1 Acidimicrobiaceae bacterium
CATCCCAAAAGAACTCTGCGAGACACAACTCAAAAACGGGACCCTCGTCGAACTCTTCCCCGTCGCCGACTACATCCCCGTCAGCGCCGTGTTCGCCAACGTCCGCCAAGGAGAAACCGCCCGACCCGAAATCGCCGCCGTCCTCGGCCTCCTCACCGAAGACGAAGACCACGGACCGCCCCAAGCCCGCCAAAACGAGGTCGCCACACGCCAGGCAAGCGGAGCGGTCGGGAACTGAGGCGCCTACCTGACCTCCGTCCTCTGGGAACGTCACGCAGTTTCTTCCGCGAGGCCCTCGGCACCTTCGACGTCGAATGCCGCGGGCTCTTCGAGCTCGCCAGATGGGTGGGTTCCCGTCTCAGCAATCAGTGGGAAGCCCGAAAGGCGAGCTGACCGCCCAACGCCGTGGCGAGGACGGGCACGGCGCCGATCTCGTCCGGGCTGACCCGCCGGGGATCGGCGGCCAAGACGACAAAGTCGGCCAGCTGACCCTCCCGGAGGGCTCCTCGGCTCTGCTCGGAGTGCTCGGCCCAGGCCGACCCTTCGCTGTAGGCGCGCATCGCCTCCTCGACGGTCAGGGCCTCCGACGTAGCGAACGGGGCATTGGATTCGGTCAGGCGGCACACCATGTCCTGGATCCCGAGAAGGGGGCGTCCCGAAACGACCGGGCGGTCCGAGCTCCCGGGGAGGGTCAACCCGGCCTGCAGGAAACTGCGCAATCGGTAGGTGTGGGCGGCCCGCGCCGGTCCGACGGCACGCAACATGCCGTCTCCTATCTCGCCGATGAAGCGACCCTGGGGGACCGGCACGACGCCGAGCCTTGCCATGCGCTCGAGGGCGTCGGGGGACGTGATGCCGCAGTGTTCGATCCGGTGGCGGTGATCCGGGCGGGGTTTGCGCCGCAGTGCCTCGTCGTAGCAGTCGATGACGAAGCTCACGGCGGCGTCTCCGATCGCGTGCGTCGCCACCTGCCATCCCGCAAGGTGCGCTCCGACGATGACCCGGCGGAGGTCGTCGGGGGACCCTTGCGGATAGCCGGTGTTCGTCGAGTCGTCGTCGAAGCCTTCTTCCATCCAGCACGTCCGCCCGATCAGCGATCCGTCCGAGAAGACCTTCGCGGGACCGATGCGGAGCCAGTCGTCGCCGATCCCGGAGCGGATCCCGGTGGGTAGGCCGAACGCGCCGTCGAGATCGTCGTCACGGTGCCCGTGGACCGCCGCAAGCGCGTCGGCCGAGATCATCACCGTCGTGCGAACTCGCAGCAGGCCTTGTTCCCTTGCGAGTTGGTAGGCGGCGAACTCGCCCGGGCTCTGTGGCCCACCAATGCCGGCGTCGCAGACCGACGTGACGCCCTCGCGCAGGTACTCGTCGTGCGCTCGGCCGATTGCGGCCGCCACCGTGTCGAGCGACCGAGGAAGGACGATTTTCTGGACCAGACCCTGAGCACGTTCCTGGAGCAGCCCGGTGAATCTTCCCTGGTCGTCGAAGACCACCCTGCCGCCGGCGACGGGCTCCGAAAGGCTGCTGCCGATCAGGGCGGCGACCGCCGAGTTCACGACGCACAGGTGACCCGACGTGTTCCGGAGCCAGACGGGGTGACCATGCCCCACCTCGTCGAGCCTCGCCAACTCCGGGTGGCGGCCCCCGATCTTGTTCTGGTCGTAGCCGGCGCCGATGACCCAGGAACCGGCTGCCGCCGTGGCCGCCTCGCGTTCGACGGCGCGGTACAGCTCCTCGAGCGAGGTGATGGGCGGCGTCGAAAGGTCGAGTTGGGACAACGAGATCCCGAATCCCGTCGTATGGCAGTGCGCGTCATGGAACCCGGGAAAGACGAACCCGTCTCCGAGCTCTTCCCTTGCTCTGGCATCGCGGGCGAGCTCCTCGGCCTCGTCGTCGAACGCGACGATCCGCCCATGGTGAATTGCCATGGCGGTGGCAGTCGGACGCTGCGGGTCCCACGTATTGATCCGTCCTCTGAAGACCGCATCAACCTTCATTCCGCTCACCTCGTGAGGACATCGTCCGCGTGACGTCGACCATAGATCTCGGTGCTCGGCGGGCGTAGGGTGGACCCACTATGGCAGCGCCAAAGACCATCCTCGTCGGAACCGCTGGACAGGGAGTGATGCGTACCGCCGACGGAGGTGAGTCGTGGCAGCGCATCAGCATCGATCAGGGGCTCCACGCCGACGCGATGGTCCGGGCGCTGGCCAGCGATCCATCCCAGCCGGCGCGGGTGCTGGCCGGCACGGATCGCGGGTTGTACAAGACCGAGGACGCCGGGGCGCATTGGCAGCACGTCGATGGTGCGATCGGCCACGATGCCGTCTGGTCGCTGGCGCGCGACCCAGCGGAGCCGAGCCGCATGTTGGCCGGTACGGGGACGTCGCAGCCGGCCGGGGTGTTCCGCTCCGAAGACGGCGGGGAGATGTGGCACGCCTGCCACGCCGACTTTGCGCCCGATTGCCCGGCCGTCGGCGTGCCCCGTGTTACCGGCGTCGCCTTCGGTGGCGACGGCACCGCCTGGGCCAGCGTGGAGGTGGATGGCCAGCGCGTCAGCCGGGACGGCGGCGAGACCTGGCAGCGGGTCGATCCGAAGCAGATCCCCAATCCCGACGGCCACAATGCCGCCGTGGTGGGCGACGCGGCCATGATCCTGGTCAACAACGACGTGTACATCAGCCGCGATCAGGGCGAGAGCTGGCAACCGGCACATGCGGCGGAGACGTTTGGCCTGCGCTACTGCCGTGGCGTGGCCGTCAAGCCGGGCACGGAGACCGTGTTCGTCGCCGTGGGCGATTCGACGCCCGGCCGCACCGGGGCGATCGTGCGCTCGCAGGAC
>WQVT01000534.1 GCA_009785715.1 Acidimicrobiaceae bacterium
AGGACCACCGCGCCCACGCTGAGCGATGTCCTCGCCCCCGAACGCCCCTGGCACCGCACTTCCCAACCGGTTCCGGGACCCTCCAGGGGCTTCAGTTCCTTGCAGTGCATGCCGTAGTGGATCCGGGTCCCGGCCTTCTCCACGGCGGCGATGAGCGATTCGGTGAGCCCGGGCCCGGCGCCGGCGGCCTCGACGAACCCACCGTGCCAGCCGGCTCGGCTGTGACGCGCCTTTCCGTGGCTGTCGACCACCACGGGGGAGTCGAAGGCCACTCCCTTTCCGGCCAGCCAGGCCAGAGCGTCTCTGCTCTGCCCGACAATCATCGATGCAAGCTCCGGATCGCAGCGATACCCGGTGACGCGCCCCCAATCTTCGAGAAAATCCCCGTCGGAATACCGCGAATAGTTCTCGTATCCCGAGTCCGCCGGGAACTCCAGCCGGCCGACGATGTCCTCCAGATCTTCGAAGCCCTCGTAGGAGACCCGGAACAGCCCGCCGCTGAAGTAGGAGTCGCTGCCGTATCTCTCCTTCGGCGCAGCCTCGAGGACCACCACCGAGGCCCCGGTCTCAGCCGCAGCGAGGGCGGCGGCGAGGCCGGCGTTCCCGGCGCCTACCACCGCGACATCGACGTCAGTCACCGTCGACTCGGGGACATCGGTCATGCTCGCCTCCTCCACCTAGCCCTCCTCGGCGGGGTCGCGGTAGGTCACGACACGGCCGAAGAGCGACGCCGAACCCCAAACGCCGGAGCGCAGACTCTCCAGATGCAGGGCCTGGGTGTGGTCGACGAAGAGGTTCACCTCCGGCCCGTAGTTCTTGATGTACCACTCGAACACGGCCGGCTCTGCCGCTTCGAACAGGACCTTCTCGCCCCCCAGCGCCTCCATGAAGGCAGCGGGCACGTCGGTGCGCCAGCTCTTGACTCCCTCCGTCACGCCCTCCGACTCGAGCACGACCATGTCGGCCCCCACATCGAGCGCCCTGCGGGCTCGATCCACGGCGGCCCCCACCGACGAGGTCCCCTCGGCGGCCAGGGCCTCCGCCGAGGACGACCCTCCGGCACCGAACTGGATCCCGACCTCCGCCTTCACCTTCAGGCCCGTTCGCTTCGCCCGGGTCACGAGTCGAAGAAAATCTGCGTCCGACATGGCCAGGAAGCCAGCCGAGATCTCGATGACGTCGAAGCCGTAGTCGCGGAGCGCATCGAAATAGGAATCGACGGCCTTCGACCCACGCGTCACCACGAACTCGATGAGCCCGCCTGCGGTCACCTTCACCTCATGGCGGTGCGAGATGTCGATGAACGCCCGGATGCACGGCGACGAGAGCAGTGCGAGGCTCGGGGCGGGAATCTTGAACCAGTCGATATACGGACCCCCGACGTCGAGGAGATCCTCCAACTGCCGGGGCCCGAGCATCGAATAGTACGGTCCTCGGATCTCCGTGATTCCCCGTGTCCTGGGCTTGTCCTGCCGGCTGTTCAGGGTGAGGAACGGGAGCATCAGCCGATCGCCTCCTTGAACCGTACCCGGCAGGCGCTGGCGTCACGATCGACCGGGTAGCGTGCCGATGCCTCCGGGCCCACCTTCAACACGACGAGACTCGGACCGGCCGAGCGCAACATCTCGACGGCTTCGGGGAACTGCTCGGGAGCCCGGCAGGTCAGGGTGTTGGGAATGCCGGCGCCTGCGCCCATCTTCGCCAGGTCGGTGCCCGTGGCGGTATGGGTCCTTTGCCCACCGGTGAGCCCGTAGAGCTGGTTGTCGACGCAGACGATGGCCAGGTTGGCAGGCATCGCGCTGGCTACGGTCGCCAAGGAACCGACGTTCATCAGGAGCTCGCCGTCGCCCGTCACGACGACGACCTCGAGGTCGCTGCGCTGGAGGGCGAGACCGAGGCCCATGGAGACGGCGGCCCCCATCGCGCCGTCCAGGGGAAACACGGTCGCCGCATTCTCGGTGAGGCGGGCCATGTCGAACACCGCACTCCCGACTCCGGCAATGACGACGCACTCACCGATGCGGCACACGGTCTCCTGGAGCGCTTCCAGCCTGTCGGGCAGCTGCCCGCTCATGAGAGGGCGTCCAGGAGTGCGGCGGGGGACGCCCCGTCTGCGAGAGACAACGCGAGGCGCAGCACGTCGTCCTGCTGCCCGGTCGTGAGCAGCCCGGCGGTCAGGACGCGGAACTTGGCCTCGGCGGCGGCCCTTCTCTCGCCCGGGTCGGTGACGGCCTCCAGGCCGGGGCAGTACTCCTCCTCCACGACCCCACCGCGAAGCTCCAGGCGCGCCCGGGCGGCCATCCGCAGGGGATAGGCGGCGTCGACCTCCTCGTCGAAGCGCACCTCGACCCGGCGGGCGAGCCCGCCGGCCTCGGAGTCAAGGTAACGGTTGAGCTCGAAGCTGTCGGGGTGGTCGACGGTGCCGAGCAGGGTCAGGGCGGCAGCAGCCTCCACGCTGTACTGGACGCTCATCGTGCCGGTCAGCGCGATCCCGCTGTTTTCGGCCAGGCCTCGCCCCGAGGAGCCGATGACGATCCGTTCGACCCGGTCGACGTCGACGGGCCGTCGGCCGAGGATCTTCTTCAGGGCCTCGATGGCCGCATGGTTGGCGGCGCACGCGGCGTAGGGCTTGCAGTAGACCTCGTCGATGACGTACCGCTCGCCCCAGTGGTCGGTCAGGCGAGCGGGATCGGGCTCTGCTGCGTGGTAGGCGGAGAAATACCCTCGGGGATTCTCCAGAACGTCCGTCGGCCCGGTCAGTCCGGCCTCGGTCAACTCGGCGGCGACGATCCCGTTCTCCGCTGCCCGCCCCGTATGGAGACGCTTGACCTCACCACCTCC
>WQVT01000535.1 GCA_009785715.1 Acidimicrobiaceae bacterium
AGCGTCGGCTTCGCCTATGGCGCGCTCCTGTTCGCCAACGGCTTAGGTGGTGTGATCGGCGGCATCCTCCTCGAGACGACGCACATCCTGCGACCGTCCGTGCGCTCGGCGATCATCGCCACGGCCATCTTCGGGGTGTGCTCGCTCGGCTTCGCCATTTCCCACGACTACCTCCTCTCCCTCGCCCTGCTCGTCGTCGGCGGCATGGGGAGCCTGGCATCGCAATCAATTGGGCAAACGGTCGTCCAGTTGCTGGCGCCGCCCGCCGAGAGAGGCCGCGTGGTGGGCGTGTACTCGATGTCGAGTGGCGGCTTCAGGGCGGGCAGCGGGTTCACGATCGGCGTGCTGGGAGCGGCCATCGGGCTGCACCTCTCGCTGGCGATCAGTGCGTCCGTGCTCGTCTTCGCCACCGTCCTGGTGGCCCTGTACCTGCAGAGGCTCATCCGGCGTGCCCGGCGGGAGGTGGACGACCTGCTGCCGGCGGAGGCGTAGCACTCAGACGTCCGGGAGGGCGGTCGCCTGGAAGACGACCATCTGCCAGCGACCGTCCCGGCGGGCCCACACCTGCGTCACGCGTCCGTGTAGCTGACGGGCAGGTGTGCCATCAGGTGAGGGATCCATCGAGACATGGATGAGGCCGTGGAGCACCGCAACATCGCCGAATGTCCGGACGGAGAGGCCCTCCCGTTCATAGAATCTGGGCCGGGCCTGGAGGGCGGTAATGTTCTCCTCCTTGTTCTCGGACAATCCGTTCATGTGTGTGTAGGTGAGGTCGTCGCCGAGCAGCTCGGACAGGCGTGACCAATCGGAGGCGTGGATCGCAGCAAGGCGCTCCTGCTCGGCCTCCAGGATCTCGCTGATCACCTGTTCGTCCGCCTCGTACGTCGTGGACATTTCGACCCCCTTTTGTGAAATTCCCGGGTTCGAACGCTACCCGCGAAGAAGGTGCTCGAACCGGCGGAGGACTGGCGCCGTCTCGGAACCGACGAGGACCCGGCCGTGCAGGAGGCCCTGGCGCACTGATGCGCAGTTAGTCCCCTGAACCCGACTGCTGGGAGGTCAGGACGAACGTGGATCCCTCATCTGTCTCGCGGACGTCGAGCGCCGCCTCTTCCAGCGGGACCGCGACCTCGGGGGCGAGAAACACCTTGGTGCCCTCAGACTCCGTGACCTGGTCGTCTTCTGCGGGGACGTCGGCGAAGGCCAATCCGAGGCTCATCTGGCCTCCCGACTGCGACTGTCCGAAGACCCGCAGTCCGACCGACTCGGGGAGTCCCTGGGCCCGACGGTCCTCGTCGACCTTGAGGACCGCTGCGTGGGTCAGTTGGAACATGGGCCGCTCCTCTCACGATTCGCGTGCGAAGCCCCTCACCTACCCGTGATCGATGGAGCCAAACCCCCGTCGCGGCGATCAATCGGCGATCAAGCGGCGATCGGCTCGAAATAGTGCCCGGCCTCGAGGTCCCGGATGAGACCCGGATGCGCCGGCTGCCAGCCGAGCAGCCTCCGCGTCTCCTCGTTCGATGCAGGGCCGTCGAGCGCGACGAAGGGGCCGAGGAAGCCGAAATGCTCGGCTGCGTCCTCCGGGGCGATCGAGGTGACCGGCAGGCCGAGGTGGTGGCCGATGGCTTCGGCGATCTCACGGAATGCCACGCCTTCCTCGGCGACCCCGTGCAGCCTCGTGCCAGCGGGCGCGGATTCGAGGGCCAGCCGGTACAGGTGCGCCGCGTCGAGGGTGTGGAGGCCCGGCCAGCGGTTCGAACCGTCCCCGACGTAGGCGGAGACACCCCTCTGGCGGGCGGTGTCGATGAGCCGGTGCGTGAAGCCGTGATGGTCGAGCGTGCTGTGCACGATCGGCGCCAGGCGGATCACCGACGAACGGATCCCCCTATCGGCCATGGCGATCACCAGGTTCTCCGAATCCACCCGAGGTCCGCCGGGGAGGGTGTCGGCCTCCGTCGCGACCCTTCCGGGGGCCGCGAAGGCCAGGATGAGCGTCCCGGAGGTGGCCACGAACGGCTTGCCGGACCCTTCGAGGGCCTCCCCGATTGCCTCGACGGCGGCGAGGTCCGATTCGGAGGCCTGGACGAGGTCGTTGAGGTCGTGCTTGAAGGCAAGGTGGATGACCCCGTCGGCTTCGGCCGCGGCGGCCCGCAGGCCGGCCTGGTCGTCGAGGTCGCCCCGGCGCACCTGGGCGCCACTCGCCCTCAGGGCAGCGGCTGAGACGTTCGAGCGGGCCAGGCCGGTGACCTGGTGACCGGCCTGGAGAAGCTCGGCGACGACGGCGGAACCGATGTGACCGGACGCGCCGGTGATGAAGACACGCATGGTGACCTCCTGTGGTAGCGATGTCAGTTACTGTCGTCACCTTACCAGGTCATGACAGCTTCTGTCATCAGGTATCCTGGGGCCATGGGCAGATGGGAGCCGAACGCCCGCGGCCGCCTGGAGCGGGCGGCGATGGAGCTCTACCGCGAGCGCGGGTTCGAGGCCACCACGGTGGCGGAGATCGCGAAGCGGGCTGGGCTCACGGAGCGGACGTTTTTCCGCTACTACGCCGACAAGCGGGAGGTCCTCTTCGCGGGATCCGAGGAGCTGCGAGACCACCTGATCGCCAAAGTGGAAGAAGCGCCCGCGTCGCTCTCCCCCTTCGAGGCGGTGGCGACCGCCCTCGTCGAAGTCGCCGGAGCGGCGCTCGGCGAGCGCCCGGACTTCGCCAGGCAGCGGAGGGAGATCATCGTCGCCACCCCGGAGCTGCAGGAGCGCGAGCTCATCAAGCTCGCCTCCTGGGCGTCCGCCGTAGCCGACGCGCTGCGGCGGCGCGGCGTCGACGA
>WQVT01000536.1 GCA_009785715.1 Acidimicrobiaceae bacterium
AGCCGGGCTGGCTACCCGAGACCCCGGTGTGCCCGTACTGCCACACGATCTGGTTGGTGACGGGGTCGACGACGATCACCCGGTGGCTGAAGTCGTCGTTGGCCAGGATGTCACCGTTCGGCAACGGGAGCGCGAGCGACGGCTGGTCGAGCGCATTGGACCCCGTCGGTGCAAACCGCCAGATCGTCTGCCCGGCCTGGTTGAACTCCACGAGCTGACCCGGATTGCTGTAGTCGGCGGTCAGATACACGCCGGGTCGCACCTCGTTCGTGTCGGACGGATAGTTGACCCCGGGCGGGTTGGTCGACCAGGCGACCCCGCCGTCGAGGCCGAGGCTGTCGACCCAATCCCCGTTGATCTCCGTGATGAGATACCGGCCGTTCGAGAGCGGGAAGGCGCCGTTCGGACTCCCCCAGCGTTGCGGGGGGTCGTGCATGCAGGCCTGGGTCGTCATCCCGTAGACCTTCACCGGGGAGAGGGCGGGGGGGCGGAGGACAAGAACCCGGCAGTTCTTGATGTCGGCGAGGATGATGTCGCCGTCCGGCATCATCAACGCGTCGTCCGGGTTCCAGAGGTGGTTGGGGCCGGAGCCCGGGACGCCGGGGGTGCCGTACTGCCACACGATCCGGTGCGTGGCCACGTTGACCAGACGGATCACGTAGTCGTCCTCTTCGGTGGCCAGGATGTCCTGGCCGTCCGGGGTGAAGAAGGCGTCGTCGGGGACCATGAAGCTCTGGCCGGCGGTGAGATCGCCGGCCCTCGGGAACTCCCAACTGATCTCGCCGTTCGGCTGGACGATCAGCAAGCGGTTGTTGAGGTGATCGGCGATCAGGACCGGGCCGGGGAGGACCTTCGGATTCGATCCGGGGACGAGATCGGGGCACGGACAGCGGTAGTCGATCTGGGGTGCTTTCGACTTGGCGGAGCTGGCGGTCAGATGAGCCTTGCCTTTGCCCGCCGCGCTCGCCTCGGCCGGCAGCAGCGGCAGGAGCAGCGACGTCACGAGGGCCACGACGGCCACCAGGAAGCATGCCGCCCGGCGGCCTTCGGGTCTTGGAATCATTGGCCTGTAACCCTAGGGCTACACGCGCGTCAGCGCCGGTATCCACCCGTGGGGGGCCTCAGCGCAGAGAGGCGCGGAACCCCGCAGCCAAGGCGTCCGCCGGCGTGGCGAAGCAGACCTCCGGATTGGTCCGCTCGTAGTACTGGCCGCCCGGGAGGTGGAAGATGCGGCCGTTGGTGCCGATGTTGCCCTTGATCGGGGCCGAGGGCGGACAGGTGTAAGGGGCGATCGGCGGCACGCCTCCGCCCCCGGGTGCCGCAGGCGGAGAGGTGACCGGTGGCGGGGTCGTGATCGTCGGCTGCGGCGCCGTCGGGACGCCCTCGTAAGGGACCACCGGCGCGTCCCACCCCTCCGGAAGCGGCTGGCCGGGGCACGTTGCGAGGACGCGTGCCATGGCGTCGTGCTCGGCTGAGGTCACCCACAGCCCGTACTTGTGCTTCACGGCGATCTGGCGAGCCACGTAGGAGCAACGGAACGCCCGGTTCGGCGGCAGCCACGTTGCGGCGTCGCCGTCGCCCTTCTGCTGGTTGATGGCCCCCTCGACGGCGAGGAGGTTGAGCGGGTCGTTGCCGAACGCCCAGCGCTCGCCGGCGGACCAGGCCTGCGCGCCCTTCTGCCAGGCGTCGGCGAGTGCGACGACGTGGTCGATCTGGACAAGAGACGACGTTCCCGGGCCGCGCATGAACGGGATCGTCTTGCCGGTATAGGGGTCGTGGAGGGTGCCCCGGAGCACCGTGCAGCCATCGCCGGACACGAACGTGATGTCGGTGAGATCACGCCGGAGAATGTCGTTGCGGGTGTCGCAGCCGTTGCGGTCGACGTCCGCCCACGCCGGCCCGAACTGGTCGCGCGAGTAGCCGGTGAGGGGCGCCCGGCCCTTGATGGCGAGCGTCTGCAGGATGGCGGAGGCCGAGCCGCTCGAGGCCGGCGGCGAGGCCGTAGTCGCCGGCGGCGGCACGGTGGTCGTCGTGGTCGACGTCGTCGTGGTGGGCGACACGGTCGTCGTTGGTGCGACCGTCGTCGTCGACGCCGCGGTCGTCGTCGGCGCGGTGGTCGGGCTGGCGGTACAACCGGCGCCGGCGATGCCGAGCGCAACCAGGGTCGCAGCGACCCAGTGCCGGGCACTCAACGCAGAGCGTGGCATCGGCCCATTGTCGCGAGGAAGGTCAGGTCAAAGGGCGCGCAGATGGCGACGAAGTGCCGCGGCGAGATCCGCCCCGCCGCTGGGGCCGGCCGCAGCGCCGTAGAGGTAGCCATCGGGACGGACGATGACGCTGTCGGCTCCGAGTGAGTCGAACCAGCGGCGGTAGGCGCCGTCAGGGTCGCCCAACGTCCCGCCCGGCCCGATCGAGTGGCTCCCTCCACCGATGGACACCCACCATCGGGCGAGCTCGGCGGGCAGGCCGGTCGTATCGCCCGACGTCCCGAGCAGGGCCCAACCACCCCCGGTGAGGTCGTCGAGGAGGAGGCGCCGCCCGCCGGCAACCACCACAGCCTGCAAGCCTACGGCTCCGGCGTGCGGGTCGCCGTCGTGCCAGCACCCCGGACCGGGTGGAGGACGGTCCGGCAACGGCTGCGGTCCCGCCGCACCGAGCGCACGCAGCGCCTCGTCCCGGGCCGCGGCCTCGTCGGGGTCGACGACGCAGAGGAACCTGCCGAGCACCACCGAGAAGTCCAATTCGGCCTGCACCTGCGGTGCGCGTTCGCTGCCGTAGGTGTCGAGGAGGCCGGCGGGGGCCTCCCCGGCCAGCACGAGGTCGAGCTTCCAGGC
>WQVT01000537.1 GCA_009785715.1 Acidimicrobiaceae bacterium
CGTGAACGCAATCTCGCCCGGCATCATCGACTCTGGGACGTGGGACGCCCTCGGCGCCGACGCCAAGCAGGGTCTGCTCGATGGAGCGGCCGCGTCGAACGTCGCCGGGCGCGCCGGCGTCAGCGATGACATCGCCCAAGCCGCGGTGTGGCTACTCGGGGCCGGGTTCGTCTCGGGCGAGACCATCCACGTGGAGGGTGGCGCACGGCACGCATAACCCAGAGCAGGTCCCATAACCCCGATGGACATCTGGTCCGAGCACCGCCACCTATCGCCGGCTCGGCATCGCGTGCTTGCGCCAGCGCGGGACTCGAGCGGCCGGAATACTCAGGGGCTGCCGAGTTTCCTGAGCACGATCTCGAGGTCGGAACAGGGTGAGGGTCCATCGCCGAGAATCTCCTGCACACATCTGGCGAACAGCCATTGCCGGATACGTCCGGGGTCCAAGCCGGCGAGGTCCGCGACTTCGGTCAGCAGGCCGACCGGGTCCGCCTGGAGCGACTGGTCACAGTTCAGCAGGTGTTGCAAGACGTCGTAGTGCGGGTCGCCAACGTAGGGCTTGGGGTCGATGAGCAGCCACGGTCGACGCTGGGCTGATAGAACGTTGCCGGCGTGCAGATCCGTGAACAGGAGCACCTCTTTGGGTGCCGTGCGCGCCAGCTCACGGAACAATCCCAGGCCCTCGCCGGCCAGCCCGGCGTCCAGTCGTCCCGGATCGGCGGCGAGGCGTGTCTCGGCCTGCTCGGCCCAGTCGTCAACCATGACCGACAGCGGGCGGAACGGGTGATCGACTGGCAGCTCGACGGCCCAAACCGACCGGAGCAAGCCTGTCAAGACGAGGTGCTGCTCGTGCTCGGGGCGTCCACGCAACTCGGTCCCGGGCCGGCATCGCTCGAGGAGCATGGCGGTCGTGCCCGGGACTCCATTTGGTCCGGCATCGGGCCGTGGGGGCGGCAGGTGCTCGAGTTCGTACAGCCGAATCGCACCTTGGCCGGAAAGGACGGCCAATCCCTCCGCCTCGTGGAGCGCCTCGGTATGACGCCACGCCACCTTGAGCACGACTTCACGTCCGGTGCCGTCAACGGCCGGTGCGACCCACGAGCAGTTGCCGCCAGGCTCGAACGGTTCGCCGAGCTCCAAGCCCCAACGCTCGGACAGCTCCTCAACATGGTCCCCAAGCGCGGCCAGCCAGGCGGCCCATGCCGGTCCGCCCGCCTCGACCGAGGCCTGCAGGTAGCTGGGCACGCGCAGCTTGCCGCTCATGGGACACACCGTAAGGTCTGATCCGACGAGGTCACCGCTCGGGCTCACCTGAATGGTGTGGCGTTGGGCCGCGGCGCAGTATCCCTAAACACGCGAGTCGCTGGCTCACAGGGACCGCCCCTGATCGCCGGGGATACCCGGCAGGCTGGGGGGACAGTCCAAAGGGTCTATTGCGTCCGCCTTGACCGGGTGAGCAAGGCGTCGATGGCTCTTTGCGCAAGCCACTGTTCCGCCTCGTCCCAACTCCAGCCCAGATCGGTAGTCAGAGTCCGCCAGGACATGAACCCGAATAGGTACCAGAACACGTCGCTCGCCCGGCCCTCCTTCGTAGACCCGAGCGCGCCGAGCTGCTCCAGGCGAGCGGCGCATTGGTCGAGGCCCGCTCGGAAGCGGGCGACGGCTTCCTGATAGATCTCGGCCGCGGCGGGATCGACCTTGGCGCTATCGATGAGGATGGCGACGCCCTGAGCGTGGCGTTCGTAAACGATGCGAACACCCTTAGCCGTGAGTCGAATGACTTCGGCAGGTCTGGTACTGCGGGCCACGGCGGCCAGTGCCTCGGCCGCGGCAGGATCGCCACTGCCATAGTCCATGATTGCGGCCAGGAGCTGAGCCTTTCCCCCGACACTGACGTAGACGGTGTTCGCGGCCACTTGCGCGACCTCGGCGATCTGGCCCACCGTCGTGCGGCTATATCCCTGTGTTGCGAACAGCTCGCGCGCGGCGTCGAGGATCGCCTGGCGGGTGGCGGCGGCCGCCTGTTCACGGCGCGGGGAGTTGTAGCGGGTCCGACTCACTGCACCTATATTATCTCTTGACTGTTCATTGGAGAGGCTCTACTCTGACTGTACTGCCCCTACCGTGAAGTTCCAACGTCTGACCTGAACAGACGCGATAGGGGCAAGCAACAGCAGGTCGTGTGGATTGCGCGATCGACGCAAGAGCGCAACTTGTGGGTACAAACGGATAGAAGAAGAAAGGCAAGAGAGATGAAACCTCTTAAAGCCATGTTGGGGGCTGGGGCAGCAGGGCTCGGGGTTGCCGGCCTAGCGCTCGTGCCGTTCGGCAGCGGGGTGGCGAGCGCCCAGGATTCGCACCCGTCTGAGGTGCTGGTCGTTGCCAAGACCGGGGCCGATACCGGGAATTGCCGATTCGCGGCGTGCGCCACGCTGGGGTATGCGCTGACGCAGGCGGGCGCCGGTGAAACTATCGTGATCGAGCCGGGCACTTATACCGAGTCGCGGGACGCCAACGTTGTGGCCTCTTCGCTCACCGGTCTCACTATCACTGCCGCCGGGCCGGCCACAAGCACGGTGATCGACGCAGCCGGCAACAGCACAGGCATCCTGGTCGAGGCGGACGGGGTGTCGGTCCGGGGGCTCACGGTCGAGAACGCCAATCTGGAGGGCATCCTGGCCGAACCCCCGCAGAGCACCTGGCCGGCGACACCTAGTTCACCGGTGTCGAACCTCACCGGTGTCACGATCGCCGGCAACGTGGTGACCCACAACGATCTGGCGTACGACACGAGCCTTCCGCCCACCTCAGCGTGCCCGAGTTCGCTC
>WQVT01000538.1 GCA_009785715.1 Acidimicrobiaceae bacterium
GCTGGCCACCCGGAGCGCCCTCCGCCGGCGCCCATGCCGCCACCCGCTCCCGCCCGACTGCCAGCGCGGCCAGCGTGGCCCACGCCCGGCCGAACGTGCCGAGCCCCGCCTCGAGCTTTCCGACGTCGTGGAGGAGCGCAGCCGCCAGTACCTCGGTCGGCACGCCCGCCCCGTCGGCGTCACCCAGCATGCCGGCGGCGTCGTGCGCCACCTCGATGGCGTGGCGACGGTCGGCGTTCGACTGTCGCGCCCATAGCTCCCGCTCGGCGGGGGTCAGCCAGTTGCGGGCCCAGGCCTCCGCCGCAACCGACGGGGCGGCGGGCGACAGGGACCGGGCGAAGCGAAGGGCGAGGTGGCGCCAGGAGCCGAACCCGCGACCCGCGACCGGCGACTCGGGCCTCATGCGACGAGCACCCGGGCCCAGGCCCGTTGCGCGGGGTCGAAGATGTGGTTCAGGAAATGATGCGGGTTGAGCAGCACGAGGATGAGCAGGGCCGGCATCGCATAGGTGCGGACCTTGAGCCACGTGGGCCAGGCCGAGGCCGGCAACAGCCGTTCGATGACCGCCGAGCCGTCGAGCGGCGGGAGCGGGAGGAGGTTGAACACCGCCAGGCTGACGTTCAGGAAGCCGAGGAGGAACAGGACCTGCAGCCCGGCGCTCAGGGCGCCGATGTAGCCGAACTGCAGCGCCTCGTGCACGAGGGGCGCCCTGCCGTCGGCGCGCAGGAGGACGATCGACACGCCGGCGAGCACCAGGTTGCACGCCGGGCCGGCGAGGCTGACGAGGAGGCTGTCGTTGCGCGGGTGTCGCATCCGGCGCGGGTTGATCGGCACCGGCTTGGCGTAGCCGAACGCACCGAGCCCTGAGAGGGCCAGCACGGCCGGCATCACCACGGTGCCGATGGGGTCGACGTGCGCGAGGGGGTTGAGGGTCAGCCGTCCGGCACGCTTGGCCGTGTCGTCGCCGCAGGCGAGGGCGACCACCCCATGCGAGATCTCATGGAGGATGATCGAGGGCACCACCACGACGAAGACCAGGATCGTGGTCAGCGAGACGCTGTGCGCAAGCCCGTAGGCCGCCAGCGCGATGAGGCCGACGGCGACGAGCACCGAGGGTGAGAGGCGTTGGCGGCGGGCCACCCGGCCATCCTTGTCGACGCGGGCCCGGCCGGCGGCTCGCCCCGGCGCGCTGGATAGCGTCGCCCCATGACTGGAGATGCCAGGACCGGAGACGCCCTCCTCGCCGACTGGTCCACGGACCTGAGCGGGAGGGACGTCCCCGGGATCGAGCAGGCCCGACCGTTCATCCCACCGGGGACCAGGGTCTACGTCGGGTTCCTCGGACGCGAGGACTTCCCCATGCGGGTGGCTGCGGCGCGCGCCGCGCGGCGCTGCGGGTTCGTGCCCGTGCCGATCATCGCGGCCCGCCGGCTGGCGAGCGAGGATGCGCTGCGGGGGTACCTGACCGACCTGGCGTCGGAGGCGGCGGTCACGAGCGTGATGGTGGTCGGCGGGGATCCCGCAACGCCGCTCGGCCCCTACGACGACGCGGCGAGCGTGATCGGCACGGGGCTGCTCGAGGAGCACGGGGTGGCCGAGGTCAGCATCCCCGCCTACCCGGGAGGACACCCGGTCATCCCCGCCGACGTGCTGTGGTCGCTCCTGACGGAGCGGGCCGCGACGCTCGAGGCACGGGGGTTTCGGAGCGAGGTGATCACCCAGTTCGGCTTCGACGCCGACGAGGTCCTCGCCTGGCTCGCCGACCTCCGGGCGCGGGGCATCACCCTCCCGGTGCAGGTCGGCGTGCCGGGCCCGGCCGCGGCGCGGCTGCTGGTGTCGACCGCAGCGGTCTGTGGCGTCGCCGTCGGCGCCGAGGCGGCCCGCGCTTATGGACTCGCGCCCGCCGATCCGGATGGCACGGTGGGGCCGGAGCGCTTTTTAGGCACCCTGCTCACCGGGTACGACCCTCGCGTCCATGGCGACGTGAGGTTGCACTTCAACTCCTTCGCCGGCATCACGCCCACCGCGGAGTGGATCGTGCGGTGGATCAGTGACCGAGCGCCTCAGTGACCGAGTAGATCAGTGACCGAGCGCCTCAGTGACCGAGGTGCCTGAGCGCCAGCTCCAGCCCGATGATCGACTTCCCGTCGATGATCGCCCCCTCGACGATCAGCCGGTTGACGTCCGCCAACGCCACCCGCTCCACCGTCATGAACTGCTCCTCGATGCCCTGCAGGTCGTTGTCCACCTCGACCAGGTCGCGGGCGAGATAGCACCAGGAGAGCTCGTCGGAGAACCCCGGGGAGTTGTAGAACCGGCCGAGCAAATCGATGCGCCCCGCCTTGCGGCCCACCTCCTCCTCGAGCTCCCGGGCGGCGGTGACCTGCGTCGCTTCGCCGGGGACGTCGCGCTTGCCGGCGGGCAGCTCGAGCAGGTCCTGCTCCACGGCGGCGCGGAACTGCCGGACCATGAGCACGGAATCGTCTGCGTCCACCGGGACCACGATCACGGCACCCGGGTGACGTACCAGCTCACGCTCGAATCGGTGCCCGTCGGGGCTCTCGAAGGTTCCCACGGCGAACGAGATGACGTTGCCGCCCGCGACGTGGCGTTCGCTGACCTTTCGGAAATCTGACAAGGACTCCTCGTTCCTCTGGCTGGGCGCCAATGGCTAGGCGCCGGCGGACGCGGCGGCCACCGGAGCCAGCTCGGTCTGGTGACGACGGGCTCGCTCGAGCGCCGCGCCCACCAGGCCCCGGAAGAGCGGGTGGGCGCGATCGGGCCGGCTCTTGAATTCGGGGTGCGCCTGGGTGCCGACCCAATAGGGA
>WQVT01000539.1 GCA_009785715.1 Acidimicrobiaceae bacterium
ATCCTGGCGCAATGTAAAACAAACCAGACGTTATGTCAAGAATCTTTAACTTCGCGGCGTCCAGCCTTCGAACGCGGGCCCGTCCGGCGCGCGCCACTCCCGGAGGGCGAGCGGAGGGGCACCCGGCACGGCAACCACGACCTGGCGACCCCAGAACGACGTGCCTTCGAACACCGGACGGACGATCTCCACCCCCCTCGAGGCGAGTTCGGAGAGCGCCTGATCCAGGTCCTCGACCCGCAGGCCGAAGAGGTACTGAGTCGGTGGCTCGGCCGGTGGATCTGTCCTGGCGAACTCGATCAGGACATCTCCCAACCTCGCGTACCAGATGTTTCCCCGCTTCTGGGGAGCGAACCCGAGGACGTCGACGAAGAACCCGTAGGCGGCCTCGACATCCCAGACCCGGTAGAGGATGTGGTTCACCGATGTCACACGCATGCCGTCTCCTCCACCCTCAGGCATCGATCACCCCGAAGTCACGCATGAATTTGGCAAAGGTCGGGAGGACGTGCTCGCCCGTCACGACCGTCTCGCCCACCGTGACGGGCCGCTCCCACTTCAAGGCGACATATCCGGAATAGCCCTGGCCCTCGAGCGCGCGAAAGATCTTCTCCGCCGGGACCAGGCCCTCACCGATGACACAGGATTCGAAACGCACCTGATAGAAACGCCCGTCGAACGCTCCCAGGTCTTCCTCGGAGACCTGACGGTCGGCGAAGCAGACGTGATGGATCCAGGGGGCGTGGCGTTCGATGAGCGGCAGGGTGTCCTCCTGCATCACGAAGCTGTGGTCGGGGGAAAGCTCGACCCCGATGCGCTCGTCGCCGATCCGCTCCGCCACGACGAGGAGTTGCGCCGCGGACGGGCCTCCCGTGTGGTTCTCGAAGACGGCCCCGACCCCGGCCTCCCGCTTGAGCCCGTCCTGGGTCGCCTGCCACAACGCCTCGAGGTGTTGCGTCCAGCTCACGCCCTCCGCCGGCCTCGGCACCCCGAGTCGAAGCCCGGCGGCACCCACCCGGGCGGCGAGCGAGGCGTGCGCCGCGACGTCGTCGGTGTATGCGGACCAGTCCGGGGCCGCCGGACGGTTGCCCGGCAGGTAGCAGAGCAGGCTCGTGATCTCGACGCCCGACCCCTCGAACGCCTGTCTGGTCTCGAGCACCTCGTCGTCCGGCGACTCGATGCAGAGGATCCCACCGCCACCCGGGCGGCCATTGTCGGGCCGGGTGCAGCGGAGGTCGACGCCGGTATAGCCGTGGGCCTTCGCCTGCTCCACGATCTCCTTGGCGCTCCAGGCGGGCATGCCGAGGGTCCAAAAGCCCAGTTTCATGTGCGGAGACTAGGTCACGGGGGTCAGCAGATTCTCGGGAGCGGGTCACCGACCAGCATGTCGACGATCCGGGTGCCGCCGAACTCCGTCATCAGGACGACGATGCCCGGCGGGTCCGTCCGGATCTCTCCGACCCGGGCGGCGTCGACGCCGAGCGGGTGGCCGTTCAGGGCGGACACGGCCGCGTCGGCCTCGTCCGGGGCGACGACGGCGACGAGCTTGCCTTCGTTCGCAACGTAGAGGGGATCGATCCCGAGCAGTTCGCATGCGGCGCGGACGGCGGGCCGGACCGGGAGCGCCCGCTCGTCGAGGACGACGGTGAGGTTGGCGTCGCGGGCGAGCTCGTTGCACACGGTCCCGAGGCCACCCCGGGTTGCGTCGCGCATCCACCGCGTCGAGGGCGCGGCCGCCATCAGGCAAGCCGTCAACTCGTGCAGGGGCGCGGTGTCGGAGACGATGTCGGCATCGAGGGCAAGGTCGCCCCGCGCCAGCATGACGGCGATGCCGTGGTCGCCGATGGTCCCCGAGACGATCACCACGTCGCCGTCGGACACCCGGTGCGCGGACAGGTCACGCCCATCGGGGATGATGCCGATCCCGGAGGTGGAGATGTACAGGCCGTCGGCCGCCCCGTGGTCGACGACCTTGGTGTCGCCGGTGACGATCGAGACGCCGGCCGCCGCCGCCGCCTCGGCCATGTCCGCCACGACCTCCCGGAGTGCCGCGATCTCGAAGCCCTCCTCCAGGACGAAGGCGGCGGAGAGGGCCAGCGGGCTCGCGCCCATCATGGCGAGGTCGTTGACCGTGCCGTGCACGGCCAGATGGCCGATCGACCCGCCGGGGAAGCGCAGCGGCTTGACCACGAACGAGTCGGTGCTGAAGGCGATCCGTTCCCCCGACGGCAGCGGCACCACGGCGGCGTCGGTCTGGGCCGCGCCGGCCTCGCCGGCGAACGCCGGCAGGAAGACCGCCTCGAGGAGGGCGGCCGACGCCTTGCCGCCCGCCCCGTGCGCCCGGGTCACGACCTCGTCGAGGAGCCTGGGCTTGCGGCGCCGGAAGGCCTCGATGCGCTCGAAGACGGCCGCCTCGCGCCCCGGGTCTGCCGGTCCACGGACCTCGTCGATCACGATGGGACCCGATCGGCGAGCTCGTGCTGCACCGCCGCCCACAGGGCGAACATCAGCGCATCCTGCGCCTCCTGGATGCGATGGACGGAGTCCGATGGGACCACGAGGCAGTAGGCCACCGCGTCGCTGGCCGCCATCGCGCCCCCCTCGTACCCGGCGAGACCCACGGTCAGCAGGCCGCGACGGGACGCCTCGGTGAGGGCCTGCAACACGTTGCGGGAATCGCCGCTGGTCGAGAAGCCGACGGCGATGTCGCCGGTCCGGGCGTGGGCGATGAGCTGGCGGGAGAAGACGGCGTCGAAACCGATGTCGTTGGCCAGCGCGGTCAGCACGGCGCGGTCTTCGACCAGCGACAGTGCCGGGAGTGG
>WQVT01000540.1 GCA_009785715.1 Acidimicrobiaceae bacterium
ACTCCCGGTCCGCCACCGGGACCCGTCGCTTCCGACGGTCTCGCGCTGGTCGTTCCGCTCGCTCGGCGGCCGCCGCCCGGGAGCCGCAGCCGTCCCCGGATCGATCGCCGGGCCTTCGCCGGCGCCCGTGGGCACCCCGGCTTGGGGGTCTCAGACCCCTTCGGCCCCGACGAATCCCACCGTCGAGTCTGCGACGCCCCCCTCCGCCGGCTCCACAGAACCGACCCTGCCGGTGGTGTCGACCCTGCCGCTGTCGGCGCCTCCCGACGGCGCCACGCCCGGGACGGCCTCCGCTGGCGTCCCGTATGCCGCCGTCCCCGACACCGCCAAAGCGGACACGGGTAATTCCGAATCCGGCGATTTCGACGGCACAGCGCCAGGCGACGTCCAACCGGTGCAGACCTTCCGGCGGATTCTCTCCGCCGAGCCGAACCCTCCGGAGCCGCCCGACGTCGCCGCACCCACGGCGAGCGAGCTGGGTCTCCCGCGTCTGCACCTTCCGGTGATCTCCCGGCAGATCGGTGCCCACGAGGCGATGATGGTCGCCGAGCCGGGACCGTTGACCCGTCCCGCCGTTCCGGCGACACCGACGTCACCGATCGATGATCCGGAACCCGCCGTGGCCGTGCCGCCATCCGAAGCGGGCGGCACCCTCGAGCCCGAGGTCCGGGGCCTGATCGGGGCGGACGCGCCCGCTCCGGGCTCCCCCGAGCCGCCGGCTCCCTCCACCGAGGAGATCACCGGCGCCTCCCCGCCCTCGCTGCCGGGACCCTCCCGGCGTGTCCAGCGGCTCCGCCTCGGGGAGGCGCTGCCCCAGCCCTCGGGCCCGGCAGCAAACCTGTCCGGTCCCCCGAGCCCGACCGGCACGCCTGCACAGCCGCCGGCTCCCGCCCACCTCCCGAATGTCTTGCGCGTGCCCAGCACGGAGTCACCGGCTTCGCCGGTTCGGCGGGTGCCGGAACAGGCAGAGGACGCTCCGCCCGTCGTCGATCCGCCGAGCGCTGTCCCCGGAGGGAGCGCCCCGGAGCTGCCGATCATCGCACGCTCGACGTCGGACCCGGTCGCCCCGACGCTGCAACCAGTCCCTGCAGTGGGTGATGCGGCCCTGCTGCCGTTGGTCGGCGACGGCCCCGGGGTGGCGGACGCATGGTCCGCCCCTGCCGGAGTGGAGCCGCCGCCAGCCGCAGCCCCGGGGGCCGACCCGCCGGGAAGTTCTCCCACGGTGGGCGGGCCGGGCTTCACGTCGGACCCCGGGCTCCCCGTCGTCTCCCGGTCGGCAGTCGTCCCACGAGCCGGTTCGGGAGCGGCGCCGTCCGGACATCCGGGCTCGGCGGCGGGCCCGCTTGGCCCAACCGGCGTGGACCCCGCTCGCCCACCGATCACCGAATCCACGCCGGCGTCGGTGGCCCCGCGGGCAACGGACGATCCGACCGCCACCGAAGCGGACACGAACGCTCCGGGAGCGGCCGACGGTGCCCCGTCGCCTGACGGGTCCGACGTGTCGCCCGAACCGGTGTCGCCCGAACCGGTCGTGCTCCCGCTGCTGGGGGAGCCACCTGTCCTGCAGCTGTTCCCGGAGACTCCCCTGGTGCCGCCGAGCGAGCCAGCGGCGGCTGAGGCCGGCGCGTCCCCGACGGGGGCCGCCGGCGGCGAATCGCCGGCGAGTCCCCAGGTGGCGGAGCCCGCCGGCCTCCTGCCCGTCGAGTCCTTCCACGCCGCGACCGGGCGCGTCCAGCGGCTGTCGTGGGTCATGCCGGGCGCCGGGACGCAGGGCGCCGGGTCGACATTCGGACCCATGACGCCGTCCGACCCGATCGCGCACGTCGGGGCGGCCGCCAGAGCGACCGGGTTCGACGCGGGGGCGGGCCGGGGTGAACCGGCAGCCAGCGTGGTGCCCGCCGCGGGCGGTCGCGGCCAAGGGCTATCAGGGCAAGCTATCGCCCAGCCTTACCCGATGCGAGGCGCGGCGCCGTCCCGTTTCCCGCCCCCGCCGACCCTGTCCACGGGTCCGGCCGCCACGCGCGGCGACGGGGCGGGGCCCGTGGTGTCTCGCGTCGTGCACGATTTGCCTTCGGGCGCGATAGCCCCGTTGCTCGTGGCGGGTCGCCCGTTTACCCCCCTGCCGTCCGCCGAGGGTGAGGCCGGGGCGACACCGCCGAGACTGCCGAGCCCGCCGGCCCAGCCCGCGGCCGGCGAGACATCGGTGCAGCGGGTCTCCTCGTCCTGGCCGGAATCGTTCGTGATGCAACGCGACGAGGCCGCGGCGGGTGCCCCGGCATCCGACCCCGTTTCCCCAACCACCCCTGCACCATCGAATGCGGCGCCGCAGAACGTGCGCAGCGACGGCGACCTGGACGACCTTGGCCGGCGTCTCTACGACGGGATCCGGGACCGGCTGAAAGCCGAGCTCTACCTCGACCGGGAGCGCGCCGGTCTGCTCACCGACCTCAACACCTGAACCGATCGAAAGGAGCGCCATGTCCATCGTCGATGATCCGGCGGTCACCGTCTGTTTCCTGGTGGCCATCGACGGACACGATCTCGGCCTGTTCAATACCTGCGACGGGCTTGGTGTCGAGGTCACCGTGGAGACCCGCCAGGAGGGGGGGAACAATGCCTTCTCCTACCAGTTCCCGGGTCCGCTCAAGTACACGAACATCAAGCTCACCCGGCCGCTGAACGCCGACAGCGCCCGGATCGCCCAGTGGATCTCGTCGGTCGGCCCCGGCTCGCAACGATCGACCGGGCAGGTCCAGGCCATGACGCTGGGCGGTCAGACCGTGTGTACCTGGAACCTTCAGGGCGTGATGCCGGTGAA
>WQVT01000541.1 GCA_009785715.1 Acidimicrobiaceae bacterium
GACGCACGAGTCGGGTGGCATCGTGTGGACCTATATGGGGCCGAAGGAGACGATGACCCCGTTCCGCGACTTCGGGACCGAGTCGCTGCCTTCGGATCAGGTGGCGGCATTCAAGACGTACTCGCCGTGCAACTACGTGCAGGCCATGGAGGGCAACCTCGACTCGGCGCACATCTCCTTTCTCCACCAGTTCAACGCGATCGACGACATTCCCGACGACGGCACGGACACGCCCGGGTACAACTCGAACGCCATGTCGATGAAGATCTGGCGGCACGACAAGGCCCCCCGCTTCGAGATGGAGGAGTACTGGTACGGGTACCGCTACGGCGCCCTGCGGACCACGCCCAACGGTCACACCCACGTGCGGATCAACGCCTTCGTGATGCCGTTCAACACGCTGGTGGCGAGCATCCCCTTCAGCACCCGCCAGAGCATGTTCGTGCCCATCGACGACGAGCACTGCTGGCGCTACGGACTCGCCACGCAGCCCCGCTACAACCCCGACAACCTGGGCGGGCCGCCCTACGCGGGGCTGGAGCAGTGGCCGTACTCCAACACGGTGCGGACGCGGACGAATACCGGCTTCCGGTCGGGGAGCGCGGTGGTCCAGCGGCAGTGGACGGCGGAGAACGACTATCAGATCGACCGCTCGATCCAGGCGGACCGGTCCTCGCGGGGCAGCTTCAGCGGGGTGGCGGAGTTCAACAGCCAGGACCTGATGGTGACCGAGAGCATGGGACCGATCTACGACCGGTCCAAGGAGCATCTCGGAACCACGGATGTCGCCATCATTCGGATGCGCAGCATGTTGATCAACGCCGCCAGGGACCTGGCGGCGGGCAAACAGCCTCCCGCCGTCAGCGCAGAGCACGACTACAAGAGCATCCGGGTGGGGGAAAAGATCCTCGAACCCGATGAGGACTGGCGGGCCATCGGGACCGACGAAGACCAGGTCGTGAAGGAGTCGTTCGCGGCTTCCTGAGGACGTACCGGCCTCCGGGCCCACGCCGATGCAGGTAACCGGTCAATGATCGTGGGCAGCCGCCAGGGTGGCCAGCTCTCGCCGGGATCGGATGTCGAGCTTCGTGAAGGCGTGACGGAGGTGGGTGTTCACCGTGTCGGAAGAGATGAACAGCTCTTCCGCCGCGGCACGGTTCGTGAGGCCTTTGCCCACCACCCGGACGACCGAGAGCTCAGCCGGGGTGAGGGCGCCCCAGCCCCGCCCCGGGCGTCGCGCGGCCCCGTGCCGCTTACGTACCCCGAGCTTGCGCAGCGCCGCCCTCACCCGGGCCGCGTCGAGATCCGCCCCCATCTCCATGAAGGATTCGAGTGCCTCCTCGAAGGCCTTCACGGCCTCCGATCGCCGGCCCGCCTCGGCCTCCAGGGTCCCGAGGTGGTTGGTCAGGCTCGCCGAGAGCACCCTCGTCTCGGCTTTGTTGGACAGCGCGTACGCCTCCTGCAGCGCGACGACGTCTCGCTCGAGGAGTCCCCGGGCGTAGAGCGCGATCTGCTCGAGAACACCGACGCCCTCATTGAGCTGGGCCAGTCGCGCGCTCGCAGCTACCACCGATCGAGCTGCGGGCTCGTTGCCGTGCCGCAGCGCCAGGTCCACGAGCTGCGGCAGGCGGGCGGGGTGTGGCACCGCGATGGCGAAATTCCCGGCCTCCAGTGCAGCGAACACCGGCTCGAGCGCGCGCATCGCCATCTGGCCCCGGTTCTGTGCCTCGGTGACGATCGCCGTGGCCCAGTACCGGTCGAGGGTGAACGCCTCCGCATCGACCTCACGCAAGAGACGCCCGAGGGCGGCGTCGGCCGCGGCGAGGTCGCCCATGTGCACCGACGACTCGATCAGCGTCGACAGAGCCAGGATCGCAAGGTTCGCGGACCCGATGCTCCGTGCCGCGTCGTCGGCGAGCTCCGCCTCGGCCCGGGCATCGGCGAGCCGCCCCGCGGCAAGAAGACACGACGCCCGCAGGGATCGGCAGTGTCCCGATAGAGAGGTTGAGCCAATGACCTCGGCGGCGCAGCCGGCCTGTTCGACGGTCAACAGGGCGTCTTCGACACGGCCGAGCGACAGCAACGACGCGGCGATCAGGTGCTCCGTCTCCGGCAGGCAGGCGTCGGTGTTCGAGCCGACCTCACGGTCCCGGCTGAGCCCCTCGAGTCCTTCGACGAACAGGCCTCGGAGCTGAGCCGGGGTTGCCCATAGCGACGGGACGGTGGGGGCCGCGGGTCCAACGGCGTGAGCTGGGACCAGCTCGGCGCGCGACAGCGACGCACTGACCGACTCCGGGCCGCATCGCCTGTCCGGAGCAGGCTGGTGGGCGCCTGCGTCGGCCTCCACCATGGCCAGCTGGGCCTGCAATTCCCCCCGAAGCGGCGCGGGCGGAGGTTCGGCCACGGCCCGCGACAGGTACCGAACGGCCGCCTCGGGGGCGCCCCGAGACACTGCCCTTGCCGCCGCGTTCCGCAACACGTCCACAGACCAGGGATCGCCCTCGGCGTCGGCGAGGACGAGGTGGGCCGCCACCTCTTCGATCTGGGCCCCGTCACTCGCCAGGATGCGGGCGGCGTTGCGGTGGGCCCGGGCCGCGGCGCGCGAAGGGATGTCGGCTCTCACCGCCGAGGCGATGAGCGGGTGCACGAAACGGAGCGGCTCTCCGTGTGAGAAGAGGTGGGCGGCGACCAGCGCATCGGCGGCACGAGCGGCGGCTGTCGCGTCCAGTTCCGCCAAACGGGTGGCATGGCGAAGCGGAACCTCATCGCCCAGGACGGCGACCGCCGAAGCCAGGGCCAGCGCCGGAGGCCC
>WQVT01000542.1 GCA_009785715.1 Acidimicrobiaceae bacterium
CACCGGCCAGACGGGGCCCCGTCGGATAGCGCCGCCGCCGGCCGCTCCGCCTCCCTCGCCTGGGTCTGCTGCCGCTCGGCCCGACGGCCTCGGCCGGCCCGGGGGGCCACTCCTCGGCTCGCTACTCGCCAGGCCGCGCCAATCCGGGCGGGCCTGCGCCGGGCCAGTGCCTGGTCTATGGCGTCGTCGTCCACCCGGAGCTCGGGCGAGGAGAACGGGACGTAGTGGGTGACCGCGCCGCGCGCTCTGGCGAACTCCCGGATGCCGTTGACCGAGTTGTGATTGTCGTAAGTCAGGACCAGCCGGGTCCGGGCGCTGAAGGGATACGCCTCCCCAACCAGCCGGCACGCGCCCGAGGCGTTAGGAGTGAAGATGGCCGCGTACTCCTCCGGCTGGGCGTTGAAGTGAGCCAGGACCGCCGACCGGGTCCGCTCGATCAGTTCCGTCGCCGCGGTGGAGGTCGGGTTCTGCGAGTGGGGATTCCCCCAGCACCCGCCGCCAATCCGCTCGGCATGGGCGCCGAGCTGCGCCTGCGCCGGCAGGCCCGCGCCGCCGTAGTCCAGGTAAAGGTGCCCGCCCGTGTCGAGGTAGGAGTACTCCGTCGACCGCAAGCGGTCAAGCATCCGCGTGCTCTTGTAGCCGGGGTACGCGGACAAGAAGCCGGGCGGCTCTGGTCGCCGGTCATCGGCGACGTACATACTCATCTCGCCGGGATCGACGCCTAGCTTGTTTGACGTTGTCATGGGGTTTCTCTTTCGTGGCGACTTGTCGGGGTCGGGCGGTGCGGTCGGTCGGCGGGCGCATGGCAGGGCTCCTTGGAGGTGGCAGGCACCGGGCGTTGCGGCGACCGCATCGTAAGAACACGACCTTCCGGACACCTTCCCTCCCGCAACTGATTTGGCGGCGGTTGGAGCCGCCAGCGAGGAAGGACCGGGGAAGAAAGAAAGAATGAGAAATCAGATGAACAAAATCAACCAGACTGATATCCATACGATTGAGGCCAGTCGGACAACCGCCGACCGGGTGTCACGAAGGGTGCAACTTCGTCAGCCTTTTAGGGCATTGTTGTTTGCACGACGGGCCCAACTGCAGCCGGTCGTGCACCGCGCTCAACCGGGGCGGCATCTCGCAGATCGAATTCGAAGGGCCGGATAGAGAGGCGTGGCATCGTTTGAGCGTGGGAATGTTGCTCGGCGTTTCTCGCCTGTTCACCGGCTAGCCGACCGTCCACGTCACCATCAAGTCAATAGCCGTGGAGGTGCACGGCAACCGAATCAACTGCAACCCCGACCATCATCGACCTGACGGTGACGTGGACCGGTAACGGGACGATTGTGAGCGGCACGGATAACGAGCTCATCAAGGCGCCAGGCGCCGTGCTGAACCAGCACGTCAACGGCAAATCCCGCACTGGCACGGCCGTCGGGACGTTCGACGGCGGCGTGATACCCAGTGTCCTCCCGGGGGGCGTCGGTGCCGGCGATCTCGGCGTCGCGAACCAATCACTGGTCGTCCTCTGCCGCGTCCCCGGCTGCTAGGCCGAGCCAATCGAGCGGGGACAGTTTCCCTGCGCTCCAACGCCTTGTCGGTGCTTTGCCCTCTGGCTCGCCGGCAGACACCCCCGGTACGTCAAGAAAGAAGGGAACACATGAAAAGAGCACTCCTCGGGCTGGCGGCCGCGCTGGCGACAGTCCGCACAGCCACCAGCACCGGGACACTCGACGGCGGCTCCCAGGGCGACTTGGTGGCTGCTCAAATCGCTTTCGCATCGCAAGCCGACACCAACCTAACGGTCGGCTGCTAGCCCTCGGTCCCCCGGGTTCAGGGTGACAGTGGGCTCAATGCTACAAAGAGGTTCAGCGTTCCGGGGTCGTGGCAGCAATCGTGAATCTCGACCCCGGAAACGCTGAGCTGCGATAGCGGTAGCTACTTGTGCGACCACCTGCCGTCGCCGCCCGCCTCCAGCACGCCGATGCCCCCGGCTGCACCGTTGAACTGGCCGACCGGTGTTTGGCCTGCGAGCCAGTTGATCTGCAGGATGCCGCCTCCCGAGATGATGCCCTGCACGTGGACACCGGTCACGTTCTGGAAGAACGCATCCCAGCTTTCGTAAGCCGTATACATGAAACCCACCGCAGAGCCGAAGTAGGCCGGGCCCCCCCAAATGGTGGTGTCGAACACCCATGGCTGCCCGTCCGGTTCGCAATGGGCCTTGCCCCAGACGGCAACATTGACCGATGCGGTGGCGCCGATCGGCGCGGGCACGGCAGCACTGCTGGCCTTGTCGAGGAAGGCCTTGATCTCACTGGGCTCGATCCGCTGACCGAGGGCCCTCATGGTGGTGTCCCGCACGAGGGGATGCGACGGGAGCAGTTCATCGGTAGTCGTAACTTGGGTCATGCTGACGATCTCCTTATACTCTTTGAACGCTGATAGAGGGGTTGTCCTGGTTGGCAACCAGTTAGCGTCGCCCTTTTCACACCAACGCGGACGCGAACCGGGGTACCGGCTCAGGAGTATGAACCAAGTTCGGACGACAATCCTCGTTATCGCTGCAAGAGAGCACGGATCGTCAAGTTGACGTCCCTGGAACTGAGGGCTGTTGCAAGTATCGTCAACTCCCCGCTGGTCGAGGCCCTGTGGCACCACGCGCCGGCCACGTTGCGGACCGGCGGTGACCGCACAAGGCTCGGTGGTGGGCGGGGAGGCCTGTTCAGACGGTGGACGATGCCCTCCGCTGCAAAGAATCACGTGTTTCAGGTGATGTTTGGCGCAGGTGCCTTGCCCCACGATGGCGGAGACTCACTGGGTA
>WQVT01000543.1 GCA_009785715.1 Acidimicrobiaceae bacterium
GACCCGGGCAGCGGCGAGGCCGGCGGAGACCGCCCCGACGTAGTTGGTCTGGGCGACGCGTACCGCCCCGTCGCCCCCGGCCGCGTCGGCGGCCTGATCGCCGAGGAGGCCGAAGGCGAGCACGACCACGTCCAGATCTCCGGCCAGGGACCGTGCCGCCTCGAGGACATCGGGATGGCCGGCCGTGTCCAACGCGTCGAACGCCAGGGTGTGAACGGCACCCGCCCCCGCCTGCTCGAGCAGCGCGACCTCGTCTCCGAGCGATTCGGGTGACCGGGCCGCCAGCACCACGGTGGCGTGGCGGGTTCCGGCGAGCTCCGCCGCGATGGCCACCCCGATCTCCGAGCGGCCTCCAAGTATCAGGACCGACTGGACGGCGCCAAGCGAATCTTTCACCAACTTCCTCCCTACGAGGTGGGCGAGTCGAGCAGGCCGAGCCGCCGGGCCAGGTCCGACTGCAGGTGGTGATGCGGGTCGAGGCGGTCGCGCACCGCTCGCCACCGGTCGAGGTCCGGGTACATCGCCTCGAGGAGATCGGGGCGCAGGCGGGAGTCCTTCGCCAGGTACACCCGGCCACCGGCGTCGACGACCCGGGTGTCGAGGTCGTCGAGCAGTGGCCGCAGGCCCGGGACGCCGGCGGGGACGTCGAGGGCGAGGGTCCAGCCCGGCCGCGGGAACGACAGCGGTCCCGGATCCGCCGGCCCGAAGCGCTTGAGCACGGCGAGGAACGAGGCGCAGTGGGCCGCGCTCAACGTCTCGATCATCGAACGGAGCGTGGCTTCCGCCCCGTCCGGCACGACCGCCTGGTACTGGATGAACCCCCGCCGCCCGTAGATGCGGTTCCAGCCCTGTACCAGGTCGAGAGGGTGGAAGAATGCGGCGGCCGGCACGAGGTGGCCCTCCGCCCGTTCCGGTGACTTGCGGTACCACACCTCGTTGAAGGCGGCGACGCTCCAGCGGTTGAGGAGGCCGGAGGGGCACCACGGAGGTGCCACCGCCCGGTCGAAGGGGGCGAAGGACAGGGCGCGGCCCGTGCTCCGCTGCGCCGGCGGGAGCTCGTCCCGCAGGGCGTGCTCGCCGAGCTCGAGCACCGAGCGGCCGAGGGACCGGCCACCGGCCAGGCAGTCGATCCAGGCGACGGAATAGTGAGCGCCGGCCTCGGTTTCGACCATGCGGGCCATGAGGGTGTCGAGGTCCGCGCAGCGTTGCGAGTCCACGCGGATCATCGAGGTCTCGATCGGCAACAGCTCGATCGTGGCCTCGAGAACGAGCCCGGTGAGGCCCATACCTCCCGCGGTCGCCCAGAACACCTCCGGGTTCTCCTCCGGGGAGGCGACGACGGTTCCGAGCCCGGGGGTCTCGAGCACCAGGCGCTCGACGTGGCAGGCGAAGCTCCCGTCCCGGTGGTGCCCCTTGCCGTGGATGTCCGAGGCGATGGCTCCACCGACGGTCACCTGGCGGGTGCCCGGGGTGACGACTGGCCACCAGCCGAGGGGTACGAGGGTGTGCATGAGCCAGTCCAGGCTCACGCCGGCCTCCACCCTGGCCCGACCGCGCTCCTGGTCGAGGCCGAGGAGCCGATCGAGACCCAGCGTGCTGACCACGTCGCCGCCGGCGTTCTGGGCCGCGTCGCCGTACGAGCGGGCCAATCCCCGGGCGACGACGCCCCGTGCGCCCGCTTGCCTGACGGCCTTCGCTGCCTCAACGGTTGCGTCGGGGCGCAGCAGGCGGGCGCGGCTCGGGGCGGTCCGCCCCCACCCCGTCAGGAGGGTGTCGGACGCGGACCGGTCGTTGGTCCGCTCCTCAACTTGCATAGATCCCGAGGGCGAAGAGCGCCACCCAGACGGCGCCGAGCACGAGCAGCGAACGGTCGGAGAGCACCAGGTCTTCCGGCCTCGCGCCATGCCCCTTCTCGACCAGGTACGTGTAGCGCAGCAGGGCGATCAGCATCGGGACGATCGACAGCTGGTACCAGATCGGGTCCTGGTGGGTCTTGAGCGCGGTGGTCAGGGAGAACGCCCACAGGCAGTAGCCCATGATGGCGCCGCCGGCGGAGATCGCCAGCACCGTCCGCAGGAACGTCGGGGTGTAGGCGTCGAGGGTCGCGCGGTGGGCACCACCGGCATCGCCGAGCTCGACCTGCTCCGCCACGCGTTTCCCGGTCACCATCAGGAGGCTGCCGAAGGTGGCGACGATCAGGAACCATGCCGAGACCTGAACGTGGGCGGCGACCCCGCCGGCGATGGCCCGGAGCACGAATCCGGCGGCGACGCAGGCGAGGTCATAGACCGGCTGGTGCTTCAGGAAGAGGCTGTAGAGGAGTTGGACCGCGACGTAGATCGCCAGGACCACGCTCAGCTTCCAGGTGACGGCGAGTGCGGTGACCGTCCCCCCGACGAGCAGGATGAGGCCGGTGGCCAGGCCGACCGGAAGGGGAACCACACCGGCGGCGATCGGGCGGTTTCGCTTCTTGGGGTGCAACCGATCGGCGCCGGCGTCGAGGCAGTCGTTCAGGAAGTAGGTGCCCGACGCGACGACGCAGAACAGCGCCAATGCAGCGAAGGTCCAGCCCAATTGTGTGCCGTGGGTGAGAACGCCGGCGGCCCCCGGTGCGGCGAAGACGAGGACGTTCTTGAGCCACTGCTTGGGCCGCGCCGTGCGGAGCAGCCCAGCGGCGATGGAGACGTGCGGCTCCCCGGCGACCTCGTCTGCGGGGCCGGCGCCTCTGAGGTCCTGGGCCATAGGAAACAACTTAGCGATTGTGGTGTTCGACCTCGGGGACGGCTGGCTCAGAGAC
>WQVT01000544.1 GCA_009785715.1 Acidimicrobiaceae bacterium
AGATGCTGGTCAACGCGTCGCGCAACCGGTTCGCGACCCTCGTCTGATCGGCCGCGAGGTCGACGTCGAACCAGGTCCTGTCGAGTCGGACGGGGTCTGGGAAGTGCGGACGTGCCGGTATGGCTTATCGCCCCTGCAGCTGTTGATGGCCACGAAGAAGGTAAGGGGGGAGGCCGGCGCCTACGCCGAGCCGAGGTTGGCGGCGTTGCCGAAGGGTCGGACCTCGCCATTGGCGGTGGTCAGCCAGTAGCCCTCGCCACCGGGGGCGGTGGTGATCGAGACCACCGGCATGGCCGGCGGGTCGGCGCCGGTCGAGCCGCGGAAGGTGGCGTCCCCGAAGGTGAACACCCCGCCGTCCGCTGCGACCAACCAGTAGCCCCCGCCGTCCGCGGTCCGGGCCATCCCGACGACCGGACTGTTCAGATGCATTCCGCCGGTCGACCCGTGGAAGCGGGCGTCACCGAAGCTGAACACTCCCCCGTCGGCGGCCACCAACCAATACCCCCGGCCATCCGGGGTGGGAGCCATGCCGACGACGGGACTGTCGAGGTGCAACGCGCCGGTGGAGCCGTAGAACCGCGCATCGCCGTAGGTGAAAATCCCGCCGTCCGCCGCCACCAACCAGTACCCCTTGCCGTCGGGGGTGGGGGCCATGCCGACGACCTGTTGCTTCAGCCTGAGGTCGCCGGCCGATCCGTGGAACCCCGCGTCGCCGAAGGTGAAAACGCCGCCGTCGGCGCCCGCCAGCCAGTAACCGTTCCCATCGGGGGTGGTGGCGCCGCCGACGATCAGCCAGGCAATCGGCACCCCGGCGGCCGAGCCACGGTTGGCGAAATCGCCGCGCACGTTGACGGCGCCGAGCCCGGAGACGCCGGCATACCCGCGTCCGTCACGGCTCGCCAACAGGCCCACCACGTCGGCTGTGATCGGCGACTCATGCAGGGTGCCGCCGTCGCCCACCCACTCCCAGTGCCATGCCTCGGGGCAGGCGCTGCCCCCGGGCTCGGCCCACCCGGGGTGGTTCCAGCCGACCTGGCCGGCGAATTCCTTGAGGAAGCGGTAGCCGGGCGACCCGAAGCCGAGCGAGCCCCCCACGTCGAAGAAGTCGGCGGCCTTGCCCCAGCCGTGCATGGAGGTGCCGACGGGTGCGCCGCTCGGGGCGGTGAGCACCGGGGCGGCGCAGGCCGAGTTGCCAGCTGCCGTGTTGATCTGCTGCTCCAGCTGCTCGCCCTGCAGGGACCGGTAGCACTGCTCGGTTCCGAGGAGGACATCCCTCTCCCGGGCCTCGGCAAGGAGCAGGCCGAGGCTGGGCCCCGCCGCCCGGGCGGCTTCGCAGTTCGGTGCGACGTTGACCAGGTCGGACTGCGGCAATTCCCCGTTGATCGCGCCCGGGATGGGCGTCGGGACGTTGTTCGGCTGGATGGGACTCGCCGCGCTGGCGACGGCCGCAGTGAAGGCGACGCTGCCTCCAACCGCGCCGAGCGAGACGAGTCCCACGGCAGCCACAAACGTGGCCACCCATTTCCTCAGGCCGGATCCCCCCATAGAGAGCGTGAACTCTAGGCGCAGAGGGCCCGGCCGTCGACCGTCGAGCTGTCGACCTACGAGCAGCCCGAGGTCGTCCCGCACGACGGGCAGGCGTGGCAACTGCCCGACCGCTGCATCTGGACACCGCACTCCATGCAGTACGGGGCATCCGACTCTGCCTGCACGAAGTCAAACCTGCCGGACGGAGCCTCGGACGACGGCAGCCGCGGGGCCGGTGCTGGAACGACCGGCGATGCGTCGGCCGGTGCCGAGGTTGCGTTGAAGTCCAGTTCCACGATCGAGGAGTTGGGGGTCACCGCCTCGTCGACGCCGGGCAGCGTCTGCTGCGTCCGTTCGTTGGTGGTCAGCACCCCGAGCTCGACCCGCTCCTCGTAGGGCAGGTAGTCGACCGCCAGCCGGCGGAAGATGTAGTCGACCAACGACTGCGCGATGCGAAGGTCCGCGTCGTCGGTCATGCCTGCCGGCTCGAAGCGCATGTTCGTGTACTTCTTGACGTACGTGGCTAGAGGCACGCCGTGTTGCAGGCCGAGGCTCACCGAAATGGCGAAGGCGTCCATGATTCCGGCCAGCGTCGAACCCTGTTTGGCCACCTTCATGAACACCTCGCCGGGACGGCCGTCCGCGTACTCGCCGACCGTCACGTAGCCCTCGCAGTCGGCGACCCGAAAGGCGAAGGTGCTCGAGCGGCGACGGCGGGGCATCCGCTCCCGGATCGGCTGCTTGACGACCACGGTGGTCTGGTGTGCCAGGGCATTCTCCAGTTCGGCGACCTTCTGGGCCAGCTCGGCGTCGTGTGCCTCACCGCCGGTCAGCGGCGCCGAGGCATCGCTGCCGTCCGGTGACGAGGAGGAGGACTTCTTGGCGGTCGCCAACGGCTGGGCGACCTTGCAGTTGTCCCGGTAGATGGCGACCGCCTTCAGCCCGAGCTCCCAGGCCTCGAGGTAGAGCTGCTCGACCTCATCGACCGTCGCCTCCTCCGGCATGTTGACCGTCTTCGAGATGGCACCGGAGATGAAGGGCTGGATGGCGCCCATCATCTTGATGTGGCCGCGGTAATGGATGACGTTGTCGCCCATCGAGCAGGCAAAGACCGGGAGATGCTCGGCGGCGAGGTGGGGCGCCCCGAGGATCGAGTGGTGCTCGTCGAGGTAGGCCAGGATCTCGTCGCGCTGGTGGTCGTCGTAGCCGAGCCTGGTCAGAGCCCGCGGCACGGTCTGGTTGACGATCGACATCGTGCCGCCGC
>WQVT01000545.1 GCA_009785715.1 Acidimicrobiaceae bacterium
CCGGAAGAACACGGTGTCGGCCGGCAGCGGCCCGCGGGCGTCGATGCCTTCGCCCTGCGCCGCCTCGATGGCGGGCGCGATCTTCTCCTCCTCCTCGCCGCGACCGAACAGCCCGTTCTCGCCGGCGTGCGGGTTGATGCCGCAGACCGCGATGCTCGGATTCGCCACCCCGGCCTCGACCAGGGTGCGGTGCCCGCGGCGGATGGTCCGCAGCACGAGGCCAGGTTCGATCCGCTCGATGGCATCGAGGAGGCCGATGTGGGTGGTGACGTGGATGACCCGGACCCGATCGCTCGTGAGCATCATCGACACCTCGGGCGTGTCGGTGAGCTCGGCGAGCAACTCGGTGTGGCCCGGGTAGAGGTGGCCGGCGGCGTGCAGCGCCTCTTTGTTCAGCGGGGCCGTGCAGATGGCCTGGATGTCGCCGGCGACGGCCAGTTCGACGGCGCGGCGGATGTACCGGAACGCGCCCTCGCCGGCGGCGGGCGAGAGCTTCCCCCACTCGAGGTCGTCGGGCAGCACGCCGAGGTCGAAGAGGTCGATCGTGCCGGGGACGAAGGTTGCCTCGGACACCCGCGCGACCGGGTGCAGAGTCGGCGAGAGCCCGCAGACCGACGCCGCCTGCGCGAGCCGGTTGCGGTCGCCGATCACGACCGGCCGGCACCGTCCGTAGGCCTCCGGGTGGGCGAGGGCCTTGACGACGACCTCCGGGCCGATGCCGGCGCCGTCGCCCATGGTGATGCCGATGACCGGTAGCCCTGCCATCGCGGACTGCGCCGGCGACCCGCCGGCACCGGCGCTCCCGACCTGCTCGGGCGTGTCAGCTTGCACGGGGTGCCGATCCTTCCTCGAGGGAGCCTTCCGCGACCGTGATCCGCTGCACGGCCCGCAGCAGGGTCCGGTCGTCTCCGAAGGCCCCTGACTTGGTGATCACCGGGACGCTGTCCCGGCCGACGGGCCGCGCCAGCACGATACCCGGGTCGAGCTCCGCGATGAGGTGGAGCGCCGCCGTGCCCGCGGCTTCGAGGACGGCGCGGGCCGTGGCGCCGCCGGTGAGGACGAGGGCGGCCGCCGCCCGGGCGGCCGGCCCGGTCACCGTTGCCAACGATCGGGCGATCGCCGGCGCCTGCTCGACCCGGAGCGGGCCCGTGATCGTGACGACCGTGTCCCGGTCCCCGACGGCCCCGGACACCCGGCCGGCCATCGCGTCGAGGGTCCCGGGCTCGGCCGCGGCGAGCTCGGCGGCGGCGGCGAGGTCCGCGGCGGGCAGCTCGATCGGGAGGGCCCCCCCTTCGTCGACCAGCGCGGCCGCCTGCGCGTGGGCGGCCGACGCGGTGCTGCCGATCACGGCAAGATACGGGCCTCGCCGAGTCATGGGCGACGCCGGCGCCTGCCCGGCGGGGCCCGGGCGGGCCGGTTGACCGGCGGCCGCCCGGCCGGCGGCGCCGCGGCGCGCCCGCCCGACGGCGGCGGCCAGGCCGGCGGACCCGACCCAGACCACCGGGGTGCCGCACGCCCGCGCTGCGCCGACGAGGCGGTCGAGGTCGCCGTCGGTCTCAGCGTCGCAGATCGCCACCCGCCCCCGGCGGGCCGCCGCTTCGAGTGCCGCGAGGAGTGCCGTCCCCCTGAGCACCTCGAGGTGGATGGGCTCGTAGGACATCGGCGCCAGCAGGGCGGCGATGGACTCCGGCGGCCTGGCCGCCTCGCGCGCCCAGAGGTCACCGAGGTGGACAGGGACGCCGCCGACGTGCTGCACGCCACCCCGGGTGACCCGCTGGTTCCGGGGGAAGGCCGGTGCGAGGACGATGAGGTGGTCGGGCAGGACCTCGCGCAGCGCGGTGACCTCCGGGGCGATGTGGCCGCGCAGGATCGAGTCGATCTTGTTGACCAGGTCGGTCCCCTCGGGCAGGTCGGCGGCGAGCGCGGCAACAGCGGCCGCCGCCTCCGCGGCGGTGGCGTCCCGGGTGGCGGTGTCGAAGGTGACCGCGGGGACCTCCGGGTCCCACCAGTACCCGCCGCCAGCGCCGAGGGTGAGCAACACCGCCCGCTCCCCTCCGACGAGCATCACCCCGGCATCGGCCGCCCCGGTGAGGTCGTCGGCGATGACCCGAACCGGGCCGGGCATGTTAACGGGCGGTCGGGACGCCGATCCCGAGGGAGCCGATGGGGCGGAGGGAGCCGTCAGGCCCGAACGGCAGCTCGAAGGGCTCGACCAGCGGTTCGAGCCCGGGGTGATCCGCGAGCTCGCCCCAGAGGACCTCGCTCACGGCCATGCTCGTCGTGTGCAACGTGTCGCGGATCCAGACCAGCCGGGGCTCGGTCGCCGCCTTCGTGCCGCAACTGGCGAGCGAGGCGATCAGCGCGGAACGGTCATCGGGCATGACGATGGGGGTGCGCGAACGGGGCATGGCCGCCCACCCCGACGTGACGGCGTTCATGACCATGCTGAGGGGATCGAGCTTTCCGGCGAGCCGCTCGGTGGTGAAATCGGCCAGGCCCATGCCGAGGGCGTTGCCGTGCGAGGCGTCGGTCAGGTCGAGGGCCACGATGCTGTGGACCGGGAGGGGGTCCGGCTCGGCGAGCCCGTTGATCATCCACCGCCCCGCGACGTTCGGATCCATCCCCGAGCCGCTGACGTCCTTGCCGATTTGCTCCACCAGGAGGACATCGAGGTTGGCAAAGGGGATCCGGGGCAGGCACGACCGTGCCCGGTCCAGCAGGTCCATCTCCTTTTGCCCGCCTATCTCTGCGCCGAGCAGGCCGGTAATCGACGCTGTCTCGTCGGC
>WQVT01000546.1 GCA_009785715.1 Acidimicrobiaceae bacterium
CGGCTGGTTGGGGTCGAGCCGTACGGCGGCCTGCTGTACCACACCTGGCTCGATCGGGAGCTGACCGTGGCCGGTCGTGTCGTGCTCACCGGTGGCGAGACCCGGCTCGTGAAGCTCCCGGGGGCTCCGCTCCGGCTCCCCTCCCTCGCCATCCACCTCGATCGAGGCGTGCGCGACAAGCTCACGCTCGACCCACAACGGCAGCTGGTGCCGGTGTGGAGCCGCGACCTGGACGGCGAGCCGGGACTGATCGAGGCGCTCGCCACCGAGCTCGGGGTGGATGCCGGCGACATTGCCGGTCACGACCTGGTCCTCGCCGACACCCAGCCGGCGGCCCGCACCGGTGCCGACGAGACCTGGGTGGCCGCCCCGCGCCTCGACGATCTGGCCTGCTGTCACGCCGGGCTGCTGGCGCTCGTCGGTGCGGGGCTCGCCGAACACAGCGAAGTATTGGTCTGCAACGATCACGAGGAGGTGGGGAGCGGCTCGATGGGCGGGGCCCGGGGGTCGTTCCTCGAGGATGTGCTCGCCCGGTTGGTGGCGGCCACCGGGCACCCCGATGCACAGGGCCTTCCCCGGGCGATCGCCCGGAGCCGACTGGTCTCCGCGGACATGGCGCACGCCGTGCACCCGACGCAGGGGGACCGCCATGAGCCTGACCACACCCCCGAGTTCGGCGGCGGCCCGGTGCTCAAGGTGAACGCCAACCAGTCCTACGCCACCGACGCCGCCACCGGTGGCTGGTTCGCGGGTCGCTGTCAGGCGGCGGGCGTCCCGTTCCAGTACTTCGTGAGCCGCGCCGACCTGCCCTGCGGATCCACGATCGGGCCGCTCACCGCCACAAGGCTGGGCCTGGCCACGGTCGACGTTGGCGCCCCGATGCTGGCCATGCACTCCTGTCGGGAGGTCGCGTCCGCGCTCGACGTGCCGCTCATGGTCGGAGCGTTGACTTCGTGCCTGGAGGACGCGGCGCTGGCCGGCGGGTAGCGGTAGCGGTAGCGGGTAGCGGGTGGCGGGTGGCGGCTCGGGTCAGGCTTGGGGAAAGTCGGTGAATCGACGGCAGGCGGCCAAGCTTTCCGCTCCGGCGGGGGTCGCCGGCAGCGGCTTGCCATCGAGCGAGCGGATCCGCAAGGGGCCGAACCCGCTGCTGACCAGCATCGCGACGTCAGCGTCGAAGAGGTCCTCCACCTGCCCGTGGCCGGAGATCGTGGTCCACCCGCCTTCGGCCGCCCGCTTGAAGAGGGTGTCGACGGTGATGCTGTGGAGGATGCCGTTGCCCACACCGTCTGCCACCGTCCGGAGGGTGCGGCCCGACGCCCACACCACCGAGGCGGTGGGTGCCTCGAGCAGGCTGCCGTCCACGGTGACGAAGAGCGCCTCGTGCGCTCCCCGGCTCGCGGCCTCCCGCTGGGCGGCCATGTTGATCACGTAGGAGAGCGTCTTGACGCCGCCGAGCAGCCAGGGCGCGTCGGAGAAGCTGTCGTCGGAGGTCCCACGGGAGAGCGTGACCACGTCGATGCCGTCCTGCCGGCGGGTATCGATGTCTGCCGGCGGGTCGCTGACGGTGCCGAAACCGGTCGGCTGTTCGAGCCCGGGGCGTCCACGCGTGAGGACCAGCTTCATGGCCGCCTCGTCCTGCCCGGGGTACCCTGCCGCCCACTCGTCCGCCAGCTCGAGGACCAGGTGCCGCCACGCGGCCTCGTCGAACCCGATGCCGAGGCCGTCGGCGGAGTGGGCCATGCGGCGCAGGTGGGCGGTGAGGTCGACCGTCTCGACCGTGGTGGTTCCGGTCGCTTCGTTGGTCGGGACGCGGCGGACCCGGAGGCCCTCGAAGCAACCGTCCCCCCGCGTCACGCCGAGGTCGTCGGCGTGGATGACGGCGGTGGACGGGTCAACGATGCCGTGGCCGAGTACGGCGAGGGCGAGGATGGCCATCCGCCGGACCCTAACGCAGGGTGGGGGTAGGCGCGGGGTATCAAGGCGCGATTCGTGTTGCCCGTGAGACGCGCATCGCGCCCGGACCTCTGGGCGCCGGGGGCTTGGCGGCGTTGAGGACCCGGGATCGGTGGGCGCGGGTTCAGGGCGCGATTCGTGTTGCCCGTGAGACGCGCATCGCGCCCGGACCTCTGGGCGCCGGGGCTTGGCCCGCGTTGAGCACCCCGGGCCCGGCCCAACCGGCGCCCGCCCCACCCCGCGAGAGAGGGGCACGACGCCGGAGGCGGGTCGCGCCCCAGGCCGACCGTTAAGGTCGCCCCCGATGGCCGACTCGTTCCCTCGCCAGCAGGCGCGAACCCGCCGCTTCAGTCTCGGAGTTCCCCGCACATTCACGGTCAGCCGCCACGGCAGCCGGGTGCTCTTCCTGCGGTCCCCATCCGGCACCGACCCCGCCACGGCCCTGTGGGCGTTCGAGACCGGCCCGGCTATAGAGGTGCTTCTCGCCGACGCGGCCGATCTCGATGCCGGCGGTGAGCTCACGGCCGAAGAGCTCGCCCGGCGGGAGAGGAGGCGGGAACGAGCTCGCGGCATCACCTCCTACAGCGCCGACGCCGCTGCCGAGAAGGTGGTGTTCGCCCTGGGTGGGGAACTCTGGCTGACCGAGGTCGCCACCTCGCCGACTCCCGACGCGCCGGGCATCAGCCGCCGCCTCGACGTCCCCGGGCCAGTCTTCGACCCACGAATCGACCCGTCGGGACGTCACGTGGCCTGGTGCCGGGGCCCTGAGCTGTGGGCACTCGATCTGGAGGGCGGCGAGCCGAGGCTGGTGGCGGGCCCCGGCGACACCCCC
>WQVT01000547.1 GCA_009785715.1 Acidimicrobiaceae bacterium
CGGATGTGGTTCTTCCAGAGCGACCTCGGGACTGGCTCCAATCCCTTCCAACCCTTTGACAACGTCGTCGCCGCGGCACAGGCGACGGGGATGAAGATCATCCCCACGCTGACCAATCAGTGGCAAACCTGCGACGAGCCCTCACCCACCGAACCGGAGAAGGAGCTCGACTGGTACCAGAGCGGCTACACCCAGCCGGAGGGCGGGTATTCGCTTTCCTTCAAGGCCTACGCGACGGAGATGGCGCAGCACTTCGCGAACTCACCGACGATCGCCTTTTGGCAGCTGGTCAACGAGGCCGAGGCTCCGAGCGCGACCGGATGCGACGAGTCGGCGGCGGCGAGCGCGATGCGCGGCTTCGCCGACGACATGGCCACCACCCTCCACTCGGTCGACCCGAACCACCTGGTCAACCTCGGCACCCAGGGCACGGGCACGTGCGGCACGGTGGGCAGCGACTATGGCATGGTGCAGGCCGGCGCCGTCGACCTCTGCGAGATCCACGACTACTCGGCCCCGACGGACACCCTCGACCCGGTCTTCGCCAGCGACATCCAGCAGTGCGCCGCCCTCGGCAAGCCGACCTTCGTCGGCGAGTCGGGGATCCCGGGCAACGTCCAGCCCGACGGGTCGTCCGGCTCGGCTGCGGTCACCAATGCCACGCTCGCCCAGCGGGCCACCTTCTTCAAAGCGAAGATCGACGCCTTCGACAAGGCGGGCGGCGTCGGCTATGTGATCTGGTTCAAGTCGCCCCTCTACACCCTGGCGGAGAACAACCTGGACGTCCCCGACGGTGATCCCACCCAGGCCGTCCTCGCCGATGCGCTCACCATCGACTCGACGGCGACGGGCAGCGTCGCTCCTGCCGCGAGCGTGCCGGAGACCCCGTTGGCGGTCGGAGCCCCGCTGGCGGCCGCCGCGCTGATCGGCGGCGTGGTCGCGCTGCGCTGGCGGCGGAATCGGCGGCGGGCGGAGGAGCAGCTCACCGACTAGCCGATCGAAGGTTCCTCGCGCCGGCGGTTGCCAACGGGGCCGGCCGCCGGCGCAGGCATGTGTGTAGGGCTGGGCTACTGGGGCGGGAGGATATCGGCCACGGCTATCTCCACCCCGAGCACGTTGACCACTCCTTCGACGTCGATGGTCGTGAGCGACTGATAGCCGTCGGGTCGCGGCTCGGCATAGTGCTGGACGGTGCGCTCGGGTAGCGAGACGAGCCACGCCTCGGGGACGCCGGCTTCGGCGTAGCGGGGGGTCTTGCGGTGCCGGTCGAAGGCGAGTGACGTGTCGGCTACCTCGACGACCAACGCGAGGTCCGCCGGCGCCGGGTGGCGCTCCCAGTACCGGTCGGCCGGGCCCCGGGCGATCCAGAGGTCGGGCTCAGGTTCGCTGCGGTCGTCGAGGCGGACCGGCAGCTGGGAACGAACGATCCAGCGGTCACGATCGAGCCCAGAGGAGAACCGGTCGAGGAGCTTGCCGACCGTCAAAGCGCGGGGCGGGCGCATCGCTGCCGCGTGATAGACCTCCCCGTCGAGCAGCTCCAGACGCGGCTCCGACCCGAAGATCCCGGCCGCGGCCGCCGCCTCGTAGCTCTCGGCGGTCCACGTCCAGCGGTCCGTAGCGAGATCAACCACCCGAAAATGGTATCTAGCGGGCTTCCAGACGGGCAGAATAGATCGAGTAGCCGTCCACGTAGCGGGACACCGCCGTGGCCGTCACGACCGCCACCGCCATCGGCACCATCAGCCCGAATCCGGCGTGGGTCAGTTCGAGGACCAGCGCCAGGGCGGTGAGCGGCGCCTGCAACGAGGCGCCCATCATCGAGGCGGCGGCGACCATGGCGTAGGCCCCGACCGGGCTGCCCGGCCAGAGGAGCGTCCAGGCGCCGCCGAGGAAGCCGCCGAGCGCGGCGCCGGTGCTGAGCGCCGGCGTCAGGAGCCCGCCCGAGCCCCCGGTTCCGAGGCACATAGCGGTGACCAATGGCTTCAGCATGAACAGCGCGAAGAGCAGGGCCAGGCCGCCCTGTCCGAGGAACGCCGCATGCGCCAGGTCCTTCCCGTTCCCGAACAACTGCGGGAACGGGATGCCCAGGAACCCGAGTCCCGTCAGGGCGAGGGGGAAGGCGAGCAGCATTCGCCGCCCGCGCAGCTGGCGGTAGGAGACCCAGGCGATGAGGCGGATGAAGGCCACGGCGACCAGACCGATCACGGGGCCGACCAGCACCGCCCAGGTCACGATCGACGCCGTGACGTGGTAGGCGGGGATGTCGAGGTACGTCGCCCGGTCCGGCAGATAGATCCAGGCGGTGGCGGTGGCGATCCAGGAGCAGGCGACCGCCGGGAGCACGGTCGGAACGGTCATGCTCCCGAGCAGGATCTCTGCGGTGAACAGGGCACCGGCGAGCGGCACGTTGTACACCGCGGCCAGGCCGGCGCCTCCCCCGCAGGCGACGAGCAGCCGCCGCTGGCTCGGGGTGAGCCCGGTCCAGCGGGCCAGCAGGCTGCCGGAGACACCCCCCATCAGCTTCGGCGCCGCCTCGCGGCCGAGCGAGGCGCCGAGGCCGATCACGATCTCCTGGATGAGCGAGGTGGCGAGGCTACGGGGGAACCCCAGCTCCCCGCCCCCGGTCCACACGGCGTCATCGACGCCGGTCTTCTGGCCCCGCATGTACCGGCGCACGAGCGTCCAGGCGACGGCGCCGAAGACGCCGGCGACCGCCAGGCTCAGCACCCGCCGGAGGTTCGACGACCGCTCGACGGCGGTGACGAGCTCGCCGGTGTGGTAGCCG
>WQVT01000548.1 GCA_009785715.1 Acidimicrobiaceae bacterium
GAGATCAACGCGCACCTGATGCACGTCTGGAGCTGGCGCGGTCCGCTCTACGAGCTCTACGCGAACAGCCTGATGCTCGACTACGCCCCGGACTTCGCCAAGCTCCACCGCTGGGGCTCCGACATGTTCGGCCGGCCTTCGCGGGCGAACATCATCCTGTTCAGCAGTCAGAACATCCACAGCTACATGATGTACGGCTGGGAGACCGGCATCAAAAACGAGTTCATCACCCTGCAACGCAACGGCCTGGCCAAGGAACGGACGATGGAGGTCGTCATGTTCTCGCAGCTGTGCGCCGGCATGCGCGGCCTCGGACACGTGTACCGCGCGGTCGGGGACTTTCTCCCGTCCATGGCGCCCCCCGTCGTCGAGGCGCCGTTTCCCGACGGCTGGGACGTCGATCCGGAGGCGTTCAAATCGGGCCTCGACCTCTCGCAACGCCGGATGACCGAGGAGGACAAGCGCCATCTCGAGGATTGGTACGAGGCCAACATCGGCTTCGTACCGAAGTCGATCACCTTCGCACTCCGGCGTAACCCGGACTATCTGAAGGTCAACCGCGCCAAGTGGGAGGTGGCGATCAAGACGCTCCCGAAGCAGATCGCGCCGTATCTGATGTTGCGCCATCACATGATCACTGGATCGACCCCCGGCCTGCGCGAGGCCGTCCTCCTCGGTAAGCACTGGGGCATCACCGACGATTACATCGTTATGGGCATCTCCTGTGCGGCGATGTATTTCACCGGGATGGAAGGCCTCTACGCCGCCTATGACGCGATCGACGACCTGCTCGACTAGCGAGCCCGGGGCCCAAGCGGCCTAGCTGCGGGTGGAGGTCGCGCGAGACCCCTCGGTTGCGAGGCGTTCGGGCCGGTGTTCGTTCTGCCAGTCGCGGAAGCTGTGGACGGTGTGGAGTTTGTGCTCGCGGGCGGCCATCTCGATCTCCACGGCCGGCGCCCGGCGCGCGAGCAGCCGGATCAACGCCTCGTGCTCGGCGACCGAGGCGGCGCCGCGGTAGGGAATCTGGAGGAAGACCGTCCGGCGGATGGCGTCCAGCCGGCGGCCGACGTCGTCCAGCAGGGACACCAGTGCGGCGTTCTCGCAACGTTGGACGATGTAACCGTGGAATTCCTGATTGAGGCGTCCGAATCCGAGTGAGTCCAGGCGCCCCATGGCCTCGGTCATGCTGCGGTTGATGGCCGTCAGGCGCTCGATGTCGGCCTTCTTGAGGAGGGGCGCGGCAAGCGAGGTCGCGTAGCCCTCGAGCACGGCCAGCATGGCCATCTGCTCCACGAAGAGTGCGGGGTCGGCCGGGGCGACCTGGGCGCCGGCGTTTGGCCGGTAGACGATGAGACCCTCGGCTTCGAGCCGCCGGATCGCCTCCCGGACGGGGAGGGCGGAGACCTCGAATTCCTCGGCGAGGACGTCGATCACGACCCGGTAGCCCGGCCCGTACACCCCGTTCAGGATGCGCTCCCGTATGGCGTCGTACACGCGGGCCTGCTTGGTCTGCTTGTCAGGCATCGCTTCGACTCCGCATCTCGATCCCCCAGGGATTAGAGATCGTCGAGCTTATAGCGTGCATCAGCTACCCCGATACTCAGTGTGCATAACAGCGACCGGCGTGGGGTGGAGAGGGAGCCGGCGTGACCTCCGGAGCACCGCCGCGTGGAAGGTATATGATATCGACAAGTTCACCTCGGGTCAGTAGGGGACCTCTTTGACCGATCTCGCCGGACATCCGGGTGGAACGCCACCGACGACGATGGGACCGATCGTCCCCGTGCCGGCCGATGCGGCAGTGGAGGTCCGAGACGTCGAGTATCAGCGTGTCGGCGAGGAACCGCTGCTCGCCAGGGTCTTCCAACCCCGGGGCGTCGAGGCCCATGCGGCCGTGCTCGATGTTCACGGCGGCGCGTGGATCAACGGTGACCGCACGAGTCAGCAGGGGACCAGCCAGGCGATGGCCGCCGGCGGCGTGCTCGTCGTGGCGATCGATTTTCGCCAACCCCCGGACTGGCCGTACCCCGCCTCGATCGTCGACGTCAACCTCGGAACCCGCTGGCTCCGGCTGCACGCACGGGAGCTCGGCGCCGCACCGGGCGCCCGCGTCGGCGCCTACGGCGGGTCGAGCGGGGGACACGTCGTGTTGCTCAGCGCGATGCGGCCTCGCGACCCCCGCTACGCCGCACTCCCGCTCCCGGGGGGTGAGGGGATCGACGCCACGCTCGACTTCCTCGTGACGGATGCTCCGGTCACGGACCCGCAGGCCCGGCTGGAGGCGGCGATCGCCGAAGGCCGGGACGACCTGGTGGAGCGCCACCACCTGTACTGGCCTGACGCAGAGTCCCCGATCGACGGCAATCCCACCCGAATCCTCGAGCGCAAAGAGCCGGCCGACCTGCCACCGCTCTTCGTCTCCCAGGGCGACGGCGACACCGCCGTGCCGCTCGAGGGGACCCGCAAGTTCGTCGGGCTCTACGAGGCGGCGGGCGGCCAGGTCGAGTTCCTGACCTTTCCCGGTCTCGGGCACGGTTTCATCCTGACGGAGCCGTCGCGTCCCGAATCGATCCACCAGGTCGAGGCCATACGGGCCTTCATCCGCAGAGTGGCCACGGTGCCCGAATAGTCCTGTGCCGACCGGCCGGCGAGAGGAGTCCGAGTTGGCGCTTGATTTCGAGGGCAAAGTGGCCGTGGTGACGGGTGCCGGGAGCGGCATCGGGCGGGCGATCGCGGAAGGGGCGGCAGCGCGGGGCATGGCGGTCGTCCTGGCCGACCTCCA
>WQVT01000549.1 GCA_009785715.1 Acidimicrobiaceae bacterium
CGACGGCGTCCGCCAGCTGCGCCGCCTCCCCTCCACCGACCTCGGCTACGCCCAGGTCGATCATCACCGTTCCCTCCGCCAGGGCCTGCCCGAGTCCGTCTACGCCCCCGGCAAGACGCCCGAGCAGTGCGCCGGCATCGTCGCCGAGCTGCTCGCCGAGCCGGACGGCGGCCCCGTGATCCTGAGTCGTGCCGATCCCGACCAGGTGGCCGCAGCCCTCGACGCCAGCCCCGGTGGCGAGGTAACCGGGGCGAAGGGCGTCGCCACCGTCGCCTGGCGCCCGGCGCCGCCCCGACCCGAGCGGGTGGTGGTCGTGACGGCCGGCACCGCAGATCTCCCCGTCGCCGAGGAGTGCCGTGCGACGCTGGCTGCCTTCGGGCTCGACGCGACCCTGGTCGTCGACGTGGGGGTCGCCGGCCTGCACCGGCTGCTGTCCAAGCTCGACGTCCTCGAGGGTGCGGCGGCGGTCGTCGTCGTGGCCGGGATGGAGGGCGCCCTGGCGAGCGTGATCGGCGGGCTGGTGGCGAGCCCCGTGGTCGCCGTGCCCACAAGTGTCGGCTATGGCGCGTCGCTCGAGGGGGTGACGGCGCTCCTCGCGATGCTGGCCGGCTGTGCCGCCGGCGTGACGGTCACCGGGATCGACAACGGGTTCGGCGCCGCCCACGCCGTTGCCCGCCTCCTCGGACCACAGACCGATTCCGCGGAATCGTTGGGCCGGCGTCCGGTCCATGCGGTTCCCAGGTGAGCACGATCGCCTGGTGGCACTGCTTCTCGGGGATTGCCGGCGATATGGCGTTCGCCAGCCTCGTGGACGCCGGCGCCGACCTCGAGACCATCGTCGGGCAACTGCAGAGCCTCCCGGTGCCCGGTTGGACGATCGAGGCCGAGGCCGTCACCCGGGGAGGGGTGGCGGCGACGCACCTCGACGTCCGCATCAGCGATACGGCGGCCGTCCGCAACCACGCCGACATCGTGAACATCATCGAAGGTGCGGACCTCCCGGCACGAGCCCGGACCCGCGCCCTTGCGACCTTTGCCCACCTTGCAGAGGTCGAAGGCCGGATACACCGAGTGCCCCCGGAGCGGGTCCACTTCCATGAGGTCGGTGGGATCGACGCCATCCTCGATGTGGTCGGCACGTGCCTCGCCCTCGAGTTGCTCGGGGTGGACGAGGTGCGTTCATCGCCGATCGCCCAGGGGATGGGGATGGTGCGTTCGGCGCACGGGCTGTTGCCGAACCCGGCGCCCGCCACGGTCGAGTTGCTGCGTGGCGCCCCGACCTACGGGACCGATGTGGCGCTCGAGCTCACCACGCCCACCGGAGCCGCCCTGGTGTCGACGCTTGCCGGCGGGTTCGGGTCGCTCCCGGCGATGGAGATCACGGCCAGCGGGTTCGGGGCCGGGACCCGCGACCTCGACGGACGTCCCAACGCCCTGCAGGTGGTGATCGGCACGGCAGCTTCGAGCGGGGAGGAGCGGGGCGGCCAGGAGGTGGCGCTCATCGAGGCCAACCTCGACGACGCCACGGGGGAGATTCTCGCCCACACGGTGGCCCGGCTCCTGGAGGCCGGCGCCCACGATGCCTGGCTGACTCCGGTGCTGGGCAAAAAGGGTCGGCCGGCGCACGTGGTCAGCGTGCTGGCGGACCCGGTGCTGGTTGGGCCCCTCCGTGAACTGCTGCTGGCCGAGAGTGGGAGCATCGGGGCGCGGAGCCAGACGCTGGTGCGTTGGCCGGCTGCCAGGCGCACCGCTTCGGTGGAGGTGGACGGGCATCCGGTGCGGGTCAAGCTGAGCTCCGGGCGGATCAAGGCCGAGTTCGACGACACCGCCAGGGTCGGGGCCCTGCTCGGCATCCCGGCCCGCGAGGTGGCGCGTCGCGCGGAGGAGGCGGCGCACCGGGGGCAGTCGGCGTAGCGAGACCGGCTCAGGGCGCGATGCGACCCCCCTGGCGGGGGTGGATCGCGCCCTGAACTTCCCGGATCAGGCCTCCTGCTCGACCTTCTTCCGGGCGATGCCGGCGACCAGGTGCTCGGGCACCACGTCGTAGTGGTCGTGGGTGGCCTTGAAGCGGCCGCGTCCTCCGGTCAGGGCCCGCAGGTCGACCGCGTAGCGGCGCAGCTCCGCCTCGGGCACGAGGGCCTGGAGGGTCTGGCGCCCATCTGCGCCGATGTCGGTGCCGATGATCCGCCCGCGGCGGGCGGTCAGGTCGCCGAGCACGTCGCCCTGACGGTCGGCGGGCACCGTCACCTCGACGAGACTGACCGGCTCGAGCAAAACGGGGCCCGCGTCGGCCATCGCCTGCCGGAACGCCAGCCCGCCGGCCATCTTGAAGGCCATTTCCGACGAGTCCACCGGGTGGTGCTTGCCGTCGTCGACCGTCACCCCGACGTCCACCACCGGGAACCCGAAGTGACCGCCGAGGGACATTGCTTCCTGCGCCCCCTTCTCGACCGCGGGGATGTACTGGCGGGGGATGGCACCGCCGACGACCTTGTCGGTGAAGGTGAATCCCTCGCCGCGGGCCAGCGGCTCTATGCCCAGGTGGGCAACGGCGAACTGGCCGTGTCCGCCGGACTGCTTCTTGTGCCGTCCCTCGGAGGCGGCGGGACGGGTGATGGTCTCCCGGTAGGGGACGGCGAGCTCTTCCGATTCGACGCTGACCCCGAACCGGCGCTGCAGGCGCTCGAGGGTGACCGCCAGGTGGATGTCGCCCGCCACCCCGAGGACGGTCTGGTGCGCCTCGTCCACGCGCCGAACGGTGAGCACCTCGTCCTCCTC
>WQVT01000550.1 GCA_009785715.1 Acidimicrobiaceae bacterium
CAGTGGCGGCGTTCGCCTTCGGCGTGCGGCGCTACGAGGACTGATCACCTTGGACTTCTTCGGCGTCAGGGAAGGGTGACTCGATGGCGGCAAGCTCCGGACAGTTCGGACGCATCCTGCACTTCGCCGGTCCGTGGCGAGGGCGAGGTCACCAGGTGCCGGGCGATCCCGGGCGACAGGGCCTGGGGCGTCAGGTCGGGGGGCTCCTGGAGGGCCTCGGGTCGTCGGGGCAGGAGGTCGCCCAGACCCTTGCTGACCAGGGAGTGCAGGGAAACCCCGGCGATGTCGGGCAGTGCGCCCTCGCCGTGTACCTCCGCGCCGTGCTCGGAGCCGATCCCCGGGTCCGCAGCGTCGCCGTGACGGACAGGTGGGTGAACATCGGCACCGCCTGGCGGACCCACCTCGTGGTCGAGCCGCCGGCGGTCCGCACGTTCATCCATCTCTTCGATGCCGGTCGCTTCCCGCAGCTGGTCCGCTCGCCCCACCTCGACCGCTACCGGGACGGCCCCGGCCAGGTCGGCCCGGGCCAGGCGGGGGCCGACGTCCACGCCCGAGCGGATTGAAGGCGCGGACGAAAAGCGAAAGGCGCGGCCTAAAAGCGGGGCTCCAGGGGACCCGCCGTCGACGGGCGCCGCCCGCATCCTTGAGGCACCCGCCGGTCAGGAATTCAGGTTGGCGGCTCCGCCCGGTCGGCGAATGCGGGACGCGAGCAGCGCCCGGGACCGGAGCAACGGTCCCGCGTTGAGCCTCGCAAGACGCGGCATCCCGAGCGCCCAGTGGGACGGAGTCCGGCCATCGCTACGAAGCCGTGATCGACCGGCCTCCTGGATCGCTTGACCGACGGCTGCGAGCACGACCGCAGGGACAGAGTCCGCCGGGTCGGTCGGGTTGTTCCGGTAGGTGACCGCAAGGGCCTGGGCCCGCAGCGACGGTGGGACGACGCCTCGCTGCATCGACCGCCAGGCCGCGTCGTAGCGGACCAGGTGATCGACGCTCGACCAGACCGCGGGGTACGCCTCGTCGCCGAGCTCGGTCTGGGTCAGGAGGACCTGGGTGATCGCTTCGATATCGGCCGGACATCCGAAGGACGCGGCCAGCTGAGTGACACGGGATGCATCGAGGGGTGCGTCGATCACGTCGACGACCTCGGCCGGAGCGCCGTTGCTGCCGAACCCATACCACCTTGTTACCCCCTGTGGCCGAGTCACACGCACAGTGTCCTCATCCCCGGGGCGAACGCAGCCGGAGCGCCAGCGTTTGAGGCTGATTCATTTCTCGTCTATGCGGAGTTCACCCGCACCGACCCCCAACCAACTCGGGCACCGACCCCACACCACCCATCACCGTTTCGCCCCGGGAGAGGTCCGCCGGGCGCTCCTGCACCGATCCGCCTCGGTGCAGGAGCATCGCCCTTCCTTTGCTTTCGCAGCGTCTGGTTTCCTGGTGTGAGAGAGTCTGGTGTCAGAGACCGAGGTCGCCGAGGAACTGGCGAACCACGGCGTTGAAGAGCTCCGGCTCCTCGAGATTGATGGCGTGTCCGGAGGCCGGGATCACCGCCAGGCGGGCATTCGGGAGCTGTCGCCACATGAACAGCCCTGGCTCCACGCAGGCGCTGTCGGCGTCACCGAAGGCGACCAGCGTCGGGACCGGGGTCGCGGCAAGGCGCTCGCCCAGCGTGAGGATCCCGGGGCGGCGCAACTGGACCCCGCGATAGACCGCCTGCGCGGCCTCGGGAGAGCGGTCGGCGAGCCGCCGACCGAGCTCCTCCCAACCGAGGGGATCCTTCTCCTTGAGCGGGATCCGGGTGGGGTCCGACTCCATCCAACGGTGGAGCCCGGCCATGCCCTCTGCGGCGATCACGGCCAGCATGCTGAGCGCCTTGGCCTCGAAGCCCGACCGATCGGTGCTCCCCGAGCCGCACCCGGCGACGACCAGGCCCAGGCAACGCTCGGGATGTTGCATGCCGTAGTTGACGGCGACGTTGCCTCCCATCGACAGGCCGGCGACGACGGCCCGCTCGATGCCGAGGTGGTCGAGAAGGTGGTCGAGGTCGTCCACCATCGCCTGCTGGGAATAGAACTCGACCTCCGCCGGCGCCGAGGAGGCGGGATACCCGCGGGCGTCATAGACGATGTTGCGATACGAACGCGAGAAGGCGGTGAGCTGCGGGCCCCAACTTCGGTGGTCGCCGAAGAACTCATGGACCCAGATGATCGGCGGGCCCGAGCCCACGTCCTCATATCCGAGCGTCACTTCATCGAGGTCAGCGTGCAGCATCGTTTGGGCAAAATAGCCCCTGTCGTACCAACGCGCGACGGGGAGTCCGGCCATGACGTGGCAGCCGGTCATCCCCAGCGCGGGGCATAGTCGGGATCGATTCCGAGGCAGAGCTTGCCGATCAGCTCCGGGGCGAAGAGCCGGTTGCCGGGGTGGAACCGTCCCATGCGGGTGTCCCGGAAGAGTTGTTCGATGCGATGACGCTTGAACACCCCGGCGCCGCCGCTCAGGTCGAGGGCACGGTCGACGATCTCGATCGCCTGGTTGATGACGAAGTGTCTGGTGGCCACCAGCCGAACCGGCCAGTCGGGGTGCGCGACGCCGGTCGCCCAGTCGCGGGCGCTTGCTTCGAGGAGCGCTTCGGCCGCGTCATAGCCGATACGCATCTCGGCGACCTGGTGCTGCACCTCGGGGTGGTGGGCCATCGAGGCGGTGAGCGCGATGCTGGTGCGCTTGGGGATCTGCTCGAGCGTGAGGTCAATGGCCCGTTTGGCGGC
>WQVT01000551.1 GCA_009785715.1 Acidimicrobiaceae bacterium
CACCGTCCGACGGCCCCCTGCTCGAGGTCCTCAGGCGGGTCCTGACCGGCCTCACCGGCGACCCCCTGCCGCCCGGCAGCTGGCGTCTCGACCGGGTCCCCGCCCACCTGCGGTTCACCTTCGCGGTGGAGACCCCCGACGGCCAGACCCTCGCCACCGCCAAGGACCTGCCCGCCCTCCAGGCCCGCCTCGCGCCGCTCGTGCGTCGAGCCGTGGCGGCGGCGGTGAACATCGAGGAGTCCACCGGGCAGACGACGTGGACGTTCGGGAGCATTCCTGATTCAGTCACCGGCACCGCCGCCACCGGCGTCCCCGACCGGCGGCGGCCCGAGCCCGTCCCCACCCGCACGGTGCGGGGCTACCCGGCGCTGGTCGACGAGGGCGACGGGGTCGGGCTGGCCGTCCTCGTCTCCCCGGTGGAGGCCGCCGCCTCCATGGTGGCGGGGACCCGGCGGCTGCTGGCCCTCGGCGTGGCGCCCGTCGGTCGCCGCGTGCAGGGGCGGCTCACGAACCGGGTGCGTCTCGCCCTCGCCACCGCCCCGCATCCGAGCAGCGCCGCGCTGTGGGAGGACCTGCACGCCGCAGCGCTCGACCACCTCCTCTCACGCCACGGCGGGCCCGTGCGCGACGAGGCGGGCTGGGACCGGCTCGTCGTCCTCGTCCGCGGCGATCTCGAGGCGACCGTCGCAGGGGTGGCCGAAGCGGTGGCGGCCTCGTTGATCGTCGCCCAGCGCCTCGAGCGACGGATGGAATCGCTGCACGCCCCCGCGCTGTCCGACGCGCTCGTCGACATGGCCGGGCAGCTCGGGGGTCTCCTCTATCCGGGGTTCGTCGCCGCCAGCGGCGTCGACCGCCTCGCCGACATCGAGCGGTACCTCCTCGCCGCCGAGCGCCGGCTCGACCTCCTCGTCGCCGACCCTGCCCGTGACCGCGCCAGGATGGTGCGCGTCCAGCGGCTCGAGCGGGCCTACCGGGCGGCGGCCACCGGTGACCGGGCGGCCGGCGCCGCCGCCCGGGACGTGCGCTGGCTGCTCGAGGAGCTACGGGTCAGCCTCTTCGCTCAGGCCCTCGGCACGCGCGGCCCCGTGAGCGAGGAGCGCGTCAGGCGCGCCGTGGCCGACTTGGCCCGCGTCTGAGCCTGTCTCAGGGGTAGCGCGTGGGGCGGAGCGCGGCGAGCTTCTCGCCGACGGTGGAGAGATGCTCCCGCATCGCCGTCTCCGCCGCCTCGGGATCCCGGGCATAGATGGCGTTGGCGATCTTCTCGTGCTCGTCGAGCGAGACCACCAGGCGGCCCGGCTGCAGCGAGACCTGGAACTGGTGGCGTACCACCTGACCCCGGAGTCGCTCGAGCATCCGGGTGCAGGTCCCGTTCCCGGAGATCCGCTGGATGGAGGCGTGGAAGCGCTCGTTGAGGTCGCGCCAGACCAGCAGGTCGGTGGTCTCGACCGCCTTGCGCATGCCGGCCAGCATGTCGCGCAGCTCGGCGTCGTCCTCCGGGGTCGCGAGCTGTGCCGCACGCGCCGCGGCGAGCGCCTCGAGCATCATGCGCACCTCTACGATCTCGAGCGCCTCGGGGAGCGAGATGACCCGCACCCTGGCGCCCTTGTGCCGCTGGATCTCCACGAGGCCTTCCGAGACCAGCACCTGCAGGGCCACCCGCACGATCGACCGGCTGGCGCCGAACTCGGCGCACAGCTCCGCCTCGATCAGGCGCTGCCCGGGCGCATACTCACCGGCGAGGATCGCCTGCCGGATGCCGGCTGAGACCCGCGCCTCGATGTCCTCTCCCCCGCCGGCAGCCGTCCCGTTCGCAGTCGGCTGACCCGACGCACCTTCCACCAACCCGACAGCCTCGGTGGCCTCGCTCATCGGACCCCCCCGACGTCCTGACTGACCGCTTCCACAGACCCTGCCTTTCGCACTGCCGAGTGGTACCAGCGACAACCTGAGCGAGCAAAAGTACTGCTCGTTCGCGAGATTGTCAACAGTTGTCGGGCAGCGCCGTTCGGCCGGTGTGTGGGCGCGCCGCTACCCCCCTTTTTGTGGTGGGGGGTGGCGGGTGTTTGGTGTGGGGTTTCCGGCGGTGTCCTACTCTCCCGGAGGGTTGCCCCTCGAGTACCATCGGCGCTGGCAGGCTTAACTTCCGTGTTCGGGATGGGTACGGGTGTGTCTCTGCCGCCATGACCACCGGAAATTCTGTTCCCTCACACACGGTGGTGTGTGTTTGGGGGTTTCATGGTGAGCACGAGCGTGGTTTGGGTTTGTTTTTGGGTGGTGGTTCTCAAGCCCTCGGCCGATTAGTACCGGTAAGCTGAACATCTTTCGATGCGTGCACTTCCGGCCTATCGACGTGGTCGTCTTCCACGGGCCTTACCCCCCTTAGGGGTGGGAAATCTCATCTCGGAACAGGCTTCGCACTTAGATGCTTTCAGCGCTTATCCTTCCCGCAGGTCGCTAACCAGCGGTGCCCCTGGCGGGACAACTGGTACACGAGAGCTGCGTCCATCCCGGTCCTCTCGTACTAGGGATAGCCTTCCTCAAATTTCCTGCGGCTGCACCGGATAGGGACCGAACTGTCTCGCGACGTTCTAAACCCAGCTCGCGTACCGCTTTAATGGGCGAACAGCCCAACCCTTGGGACCTACTTCAGCCCCAGGATGCGACGAGCCGACATCGAGGTGCCAAACCTTCCCGTCGATATGGACTCTTGGGGAAGATGAGCCTGTTATCCCCGGGGTACCTTTTATCCGTTGAGCGACGGCGCTTCCA
>WQVT01000552.1 GCA_009785715.1 Acidimicrobiaceae bacterium
CCCGAACGCATGTTGAGCTCGCTCAGGAACAACGTCAGCGTCCACGGCCGCGGATACACCTGCGCCTCGATCCGCAGCACCGATCGCAGATGACGGCGCCGGAGAGGGACCAGGTGGACCTCGGTGTCCTCGGGGGCGCTCGCACCCACCGTCTCGGCGGTCACGCCCGCTCCGCCGGTGCGGGCGAGTGGGTGGTGGTCCCGGGCGGCAGGTCGTGGCTCTCCCAGCCGATGCGCACATCCGCCTGCCGCAGGTAGAGGGGCCCGATCGACGCCCTCGCGAGCGACCCGTCGAGGAGGCGCCGGCGGGCGATCGCCGCGGCCACGGCGGCCGAGGGGTAGGGCGATTCGTCGATCACCGCATCTGCGAACCCGGCTTCCTCGAGGACCGTGCGGTAGCGGCGGGCGCCGTCGCCCACTACCACGAGCCTGCGGTCCGGCCGGCGGAAGCCGTCGAGGATCTCGGGCAGCGCTCCGGGCGTGGCGAGCGCCGGGGACGTGGCGGTGGCGGCCGCCCCGGTGACTCCGGGGTAGTAGGCCCAGGCGACCTCGGAGCGGCGCACGTCGACGACGGCGAGCGCGTCGTGCCCGGCCTCGCAGTGCGGCCACGCCAGGATCTCGGTGCTCGTCAGGCCGACCGCCGGGCGCCCGAGGGCGAACGAGAGGGCGGAGGCGGTGGCCAGCCCGACCCGCAGCCCGGTGAACAGGCCCGGACCGACGTCGACGGCGAAGGCGTCGAGCTCACCGAGCCCGATGCCGGCCGTCCGGCAGAGGTCGTCGATGGCGGGGGCGAGCAGCTCCGTATGGCGCCGGCCCGCCTCCGAGGCGAACGAGGCGATCGTGCCCTCCGGGCCGACGAGCGCCGCCGAAAGCCCCGGGGTGGCCGTGTCGATGCCGAGCACGATCACGCCGGCACCTCCCGACTGCGCAGGGCGGGGGCGGCCCCGAGCAGCGCGGCCCGGAGGTCGGCCCAACGCTCGTCCCACGAGCGACCCGCCGGTCGCACGGCGATACGCCGAAGCGAAGGGCCGGGCCCGTCGGAAACCGCGGGAGCCGTGAGCGTGACGAAGACGTGATCCGGGCCGAGTGCGCCGGCCGCCCGCTCGCCCCACTCCACGAGCGCGAAGGCATCGTCCTCGACCAACTCCGCCAGGCCGAGGTCTTCGATCTCGCCGGTGGTCTCGAGCCGGTAGACGTCGGCGTGCAGGAGGTCGAGCCCGATCGCCGTGGGATAGCTGTGCAGCAGGGTGAACGTGGGGCTCGTCACGGCTTGTGTCACCCCTGCCGCCCGGGCGAGCCCCTGGGCGAACACCGTCTTGCCCGCGCCGAGGTCGCCCGTGAGCAGCACCACGTCGCCGCTTTGGAGGAAGGGGACGAACGCGGCCGCGACGCGCTCGGTCTCCTCGGGTGTTGCACTCCGCAGGACGAGCTCGGCGAACGGCCCGGGGCTCATCGTGAACCGACCGGGGGCGCGGGGGCGGCGAGGATCCCTTTCGCCCGGACGAAGTCGGCCCGCATCCCGGCAAGGACCGTCCCCCCACCGCGCAGCGCCGCCGCCGGGTGATAGGTAGGCACGATGACGGCGTCGGTGTCGCGGTAGGGATAGGTACGGCCTCTGAGGCGGGTGATCCCCTCGGCGGTGGCGATGAGCAGCTTGCTCGAGAAGTTCCCGAGCGTCATCAGCACGGCCGGGCGGATCTCGTCGATCTGCGCTTCGAGGTAGGGACGGCAGGCGGCGATCTCATCCGGCTGCGGATCCCGGTTGCCCGGCGGGCGGCACTTGACGACGTTGGCGATATAGACCTGCTCGCGACGGAGCCCGATCTCCTCGAGGAGGAGCCGATCCAGAAGGTGCCCCGAGCGCCCCACGAAGGGCCGGCCGGCGAGGTCCTCCTCGCGCCCCGGCCCTTCCCCGACCACCATCAGCGCTGCGTGGGGATCGCCCTCGCCGAAGACGACCGTGGTTCTTCCGCCGGCAAGCGGGCAGCGGGTACAGGCCAGGGCGTCGACGCGCAGTTGGGCGAGGTCGGGCACGGAACCACACTACCGAGGGCGCTCTTCCGCCTTCGGGCGGCCGCTGGTCCCTTCGAGGAAGAGGCGGCGATCGACGGAGACGCCGTCATCGAACGGGGCGATTTGTCCGGGTCGATCGCCCCATTTTGCGGAGGTCGCCTGGGCAGAAGGGGTTCCCTAATGGACGGACATCGACCCCTTCCCGACGAGTGGATTGCTAGCGTTGAGATCCGTATCGACGAAGGGGAGAGTTCGATGAGCCAGACGACTCCGCCCGACCCGTGGGGCACACCGCCCGAGTCCGGGACCGAAGAAGGGGCGGAAGGGGGCGGCTTCTCCTCCGCACCTCCACCGTCTTTCCAACCACCGCCTCCTGAGCACGAACCGTCGGCCCAGTCCGAGCCCCCGCAAGAACCGCCGCCGAACTATCCGCCGCCGCCCAGTTATCCACCCCCGCCCGGCTATCCGCCGCCGGGGTACCCGCCGCCGCCCGGCGCCGGGGGGCCGCCCCCCGGCTCGGCCTATCCCCCGCCCCCCGGCTACGCTCCGGGCGGCTACCAGCCGCCCTCGTCGGGCGGCTATCCGCCACCTCCCGGCGGCTACCAGCCGGGTGGTTACGACCCCTACGGTCTCCCCACCCCGCCGCCGGTCGGGCCGTACGCGTCCCAGGCCGGAACCCTGGCCGGCTGGTGGCTGCGCGTCGGCGCCACCATCATCGACGGCCTCGTGCTGGTCGTCCCGAACATCGTCCTC
>WQVT01000553.1 GCA_009785715.1 Acidimicrobiaceae bacterium
AGCTCCACGAGCTCGAGCGCCTCGGAACCGTTGGCGGCGGCGGCGACCACGTCGATGTCGGGTAGCAGTCCGAGCAACAGGACGAGGCCCTCGCGGACGCTGGCCTGGTCGTCGGCGACGACGATCCGCAGCACCGGCTGCCTCGGCGACCCATCGGGTCCCGATCCGGGGCGATCCGTCGTCATTGCGGCACCACTGCGGTGACGACCCATTCCCCGTCCCGGGGCCCGACGCTGAGAGAGCCGTGGATGAGCAGGAGTCGCTCTCGCATGCCGGACAGACCGTAGCCGCCGTCGAGCGTGGCGAGTCGTGGGGCAGGTTTCCGCGGTCCTGAGCGGTCGACGAGCGTGTTGGTGACCGTCAGCGTCGTCTGACCCTCGTCATAGTCCAGGCGAATATGAACGGGTTGATGCGGGGCGTGCTTAGCGGTGTTGACGAGCGCCTCCTGCGCCGTGCGGGTGAGGGCCAGGCTGGCGTCGGGGCTGAGCGTCCTGGTATTGCCGCTCACCCTCAATTCGACCCGGGCCTGGTACCGCTGCTGGTGGGCGGACGTCAGCTCGGCCAGGACCTGGTTCAACGGCGGGGTGTCACTGCGCAGGGCGGAGACGGCCCGCCGGGTCTCGTGGAGCCCGTCGGCCGCCATCCGCTGCGCCTGCTCGAGCAGCTCGACGGTGCGGGCGACGTCGTGCTGATCGGTGAGCACCGCCTTCGCGGCCTGGATCTGCACTCCGAGCGCCCCGAGGGAATGGGCCAGCACGTCGTGGATCTCACGGGCGATGCGGTTGCGCTCGTCGAGCGTCGCCGCCCGGCTCTGCTCGTCGCGGAGCTCTTCCGACCGGGCCAGGAGCGCCCGGGCCTGCTCGGCCTGAATGCGGTACGCCCCCCGATTGAGGCCAAGGAGCACGCCGACCAGCAGGATCAGCGGATAGCCGAGCCAGGCTTGGCCGCTCGCGCCGTAGACGAGGGCGCCGATCTCGACCGCTGCCACCCCGAGGACGACGATCGTCCACCGGCTCCACGGGTCGAGATCGCTCCCCACCGTGATGCACGCCGCAAGGCCCAGGAAGATGAGGGCTCCCCCGGCGTGGGTGTTGGCTCCGGCGGCGCTGACCACGGTGATCACCCCGAGCAGCCACGGGAGCAGGAGGGGCCTCCACTTCCGGACGGCCGGCAGGTGATCGACCGCAATCCAGACCCCGATGGCCGCTGAGGCGATGGAGAAGGCCGCGATGTTCATCGCCGCCTGGGCGGAGCTGCCCTGGGTGGAGCTGAAGACCGAGCTGCCGACGAGGACCACGGCAACCGCCCTGAACACCGCCAGCAAGCTCCACCATTTCGGCTGCTGAACCACGGTGTCAGTATCCATCGACTCGCTCTCCCGCCGGGAGACCCCGATCACCCTGACCCTCGAATCCGGGACCCTCACACCTCGCCGAAGCGCCCATTGTGGCGGTCCTGCTCGGGCGCGAACGGGATGCCGGCAGCCATGGCACGGAGGCCGATCACCCCGGCCTGGGCGAGACGGTTGATCCCGAGCGCCAGGATGATCGAATCCGTCGAGGTCGCGACATGGGCGCCGATCGCCACGGCGACCACGGTGACCAGGATCCGGGAAGCGAGCAGCGCGGCCCACAGCCACAGGCCGCGCCCCGGGAGCTGTCCCCACAGCCCTCCGTTCCGGTTCTCGAGGCGCATCACGAGGCCCTGCCCGGCGCCGATCAACCCGGCCATGGCAGCGCTTGCTGCCAAGCAGCACACGTCGGCGATCCCGACGCCGTGCTGACCGTTCAAGGACACGATCGCGTACCCGGCAAGGACTGCCGGCAACACCACGACCCGCTTGGCCCGCAGGGGCTCCCCACGCAGCTGGCGGACGATGACCCAGCCGATCAACGCCGCGACACCCAGGATGACGATCACATCGGACATTGCACGCTCCATTTCCATTCTCCGCCGGCTCCTGCCGGGCTCCTCTTCGAAGGTAAGGAACGCGCCCTCCCCAGTCCTCAGCCCTGCGGGTGGATCCCGGTAGGAAAGCGACCCGCCGCGTCTCAACCCGGGATCCACCCGCAACCCACCCGCCGGGCTGATGTCCCGAGGGCCGTCCGGGGTGATGCTTCTCGCAGGAACTCAGCAACCGCAACGGAAACGCCAAAGGAGCAGCCCGATGTCCACCCTCACCCAGGCCGAAATCATCAACGTCATCGTCCTCACCGCCGTCCTCGAAGCCGACCTCGGCTCGCAGCGCAAGATCGGGAAGTTCCGGGTCATCCGCCCCTTCCTGACCGCCGCCCTGATCGTCCCGATGTTCCTGCAGCAGGTCGTGACCCGCGGCAACGGGCTCACCGTCGAACTGGCCGGGATCGCCCTCGGCCTCCTCTGCGGCCTCCTGGCGGTGCGGTTGACCCGGGTCTACCGCAGCCCTCGCACCGGCAAGCCGGTCAGCGCCACCGGCTGGCCGTACGCCCTCCTTTGGATCGTCGTCGTCGGAGCCCGGACCGCCTTCTCCTACGGCTCGACCCACTGGTTCGCCGGCAACATCGCACCGTGGATGGCCGCCAACCATGTGTCCGTGGCCGCCATCACCGACGGCCTGATCTTCATGGCGCTCGCCATGATCCTGACCCGCAGTGTCACCCTGGCCGTCCGGGCCCGCGGGGTCTCCGGGAGCGGCACGCCGTCCGACGCCGGCGCCCCGGCCCTCGCCCGCTGAGCCGCCACCGACTTCCTAGCCGCCACCGACTCCCGAGGGCCC
>WQVT01000554.1 GCA_009785715.1 Acidimicrobiaceae bacterium
CAGCAGTACGGCTTCAGGGTCTACGGCCCGTACGAGCCGCGAAATGGGCTCCGGTGCAACCCGGCGAAGCTGCTGCTCGACCCCTACGCGAAGGCGGTGGCCGGGGAGGTGACCTGGGGCCAGGCGCCGTTCGGGTATTCCAAGCTCGGCGACGACCTCACCCGCGACGACACCGACTCAGCCAGCTCGATGCCCAAGGCGATCGTCACGGACCCCGCGTTCGACTGGGGTGGCGACCAGCATCTGCGGACCCGCTGGAGCGACACGGTCATCTACGAGACCCACGTCAAGGGACTCACCCGCAACCACCCCGACGTACCCCCCGAGCAGCGCGGCACCTACGCCGGCCTCGCCCACCCGGTCGTCATCGCCCACCTGAAGGGCCTCGGCGTGACGGCCGTCGAACTGATGCCGGTGCACGAGTTCGTCCACGACGACCGGCTCGTCAGACTCGGCCTGCGCAACTACTGGGGATACAACTCGATCGCCTTCCTCGCCCCCCACAACGCCTACGCGTCCCGGAGCGGCCACCGGGCGGTCAACGAGTTCAAGGCGATGGTCAAGACCCTTCACGCGGCGGGGATCGAGGTCATCCTCGACGTCGTCTACAACCACACCGCCGAGGGCAACCAGCTCGGCCCCACGCTGGCGTTCAAGGGCATCGACAACCCCTCCTACTACCGTCTGGACGCCGACGACCCCCGCTTCTATACGGACACCACGGGCACCGGAAACAGCCTGAACGTCCGCAACCCGCACGTGCTCCAGCTGCTCATGGACTCGCTGCGGTACTGGGTCAACGAGATGCACGTCGACGGCTTCCGCTTCGACCTCGCCGCAACCCTCGCACGCCAGTTCCACGAGGTGGACCGCCTCTCGGCGTTCTTCGACCTGATCCAGCAGGACCCGGTGATCAGCCAGGTGAAGCTCATCGCCGAGCCGTGGGACGTCGGCGACGGCGGCTACCAGGTCGGCAACTTCCCGCCGCTCTGGTCCGAATGGAACGGCAAGTACCGCGACTCGGTGCGCGACTACTGGCGGCAGTCGGGGGCGCCGATCGGGGAGCTGGCGGAGCGGCTGACCGGCAGCTCCGACCTCTACGAGGCGACGGGAAGGCGGCCGTTCGCCAGCGTGAACTTCGTCACGGCCCACGACGGCTTCACCCTCGCCGACCTCGTCTCCTTCGACCGCAAGCACAACGAGGCGAACGGCGAGGACGGTCGGGACGGCACCGACGACAACCGCTCGTGGAACTGCGGGGTCGAGGGCCCTACCGACGACCCGGCGATCCTCGACCTGCGGCGCCGGCAGCAGCGCAACTTCATCGCCACCCTGTTCCTCTCCCAGGGCGTGCCGATGCTGCTCGGCGGCGACGAGCTCGGTCGCACCCAGCGGGGCAACAACAACGCCTACTGCCAGGACAACGAGATCTCCTGGTACGACTGGGCGAACGTCGACGCCGACCTCCTGGCGTGGACCCAGCGAGTGGTCCAGATACGGGCGAGCCACCCGGTGTTCCGCCGGCGCCGCTTCTTCCAGGGGCGGGCGGTGCGCCCCCGCTCCTCCCGGGAGAGCCTGCCCGACATCGCCTGGTTCCGCCCCGACGCCCACGAGATGACCAACAAGGACTGGAACGTGGGCTACGCCAAGTCGCTCGCGGTGTGGCTCAACGGGGCGTCGATCACCGACCTCGGCCCCGCCGGCCGGCCGATCGTCGACGACTCGTTCTACATCCTCTTCAACGCCTGGAACGAGGCGATGGACTTCGTGCTGCCCGTCGAACGGTACGGCCGGACCTGGGAGGTGGTGCTCGACTCGAGCCACGACCACCCCGAGACCACGGAAAAGACCCGGATCCCGGCCGGCGGGAAGGTGTCGATGTGCGGCCAGCACCTGATCCTGCTGCGGGCCGTCACGGGGCACGCCTAGCGGCTTCCGGCTACTCTATGTGGCGCTGCGCACTCGCAGGGGAAGTGAGGTGGCTCCGGCGTCATGGCTGACGAGACGGTTAGCCCGGCCTACGCCAAGGAGGTCGGTCTCAGACTCCGGGACATTCGACGTCAGCAAGGCCTGAGTCTGCAGGCAGTAGCCGAGGCATCCGAGCGGGAGTTCAAGGCGTCCGTGCTCGGGGCCTACGAGCGCGGTGAGCGCATGATCTCCGTGCTCCGCCTCCAGCGCCTTGCCGAGCTCTACGGGGTCCCCGTCGACCAGCTGCTCCCCCGGGTGCCGACCACGGGCCGCGGCGTCCACGGCTCGGGCGAGGGCAGCCCCTCCCGGCGGGTCAAGATCGATCTGGTCCGATTGGAGACGACGCAGTTCCCGGAGCGGGATCTCCTGAAGCGCTACATCGGCATGATCCAGCTCGAGCGCGGTGACTACAACGGCAAGATGATCACCATCCGCGCCGAGGACCTGCGCTCACTCGCCCGGATGCTCGAGACGGACGAGGAGGCCCTCCAGGAACGCCTGGACGAGCTCGGCATCCGCATGTAAGCGGGCGGTTGCCACGAAGCGTTGGGCAAAGGGGTCAGGATGGCGAGAACATCGCCCGCCACTCCTCCCGCCCCATGGGCTGGAGCGCAACGTTGGCGCCACGAACGCTTCGCATCGACGCATTGGGCGCCTCGGAGTACCGATGACCGGGGAACACCGTGACGGCATCGGGCAGCGCGGCGAGACGCCGGAGGCTCTCGTACATCGCGTCGGGGTCGCTGCCGGGCAGGTCGGTCCGCCCGCAGCCCTGCAGGAACAG
>WQVT01000555.1 GCA_009785715.1 Acidimicrobiaceae bacterium
AGGAACGAGGCGACCACCCGCTCGGAGGGGGTGACGGCCAGCGGGACGCCCGAGGTGAGGATGTCCGCCCAGCCGTGCACCACCCCGTGGACGACCCCCGCGGGCGAACGAGTCAGCACGGCGGTGGCGAAGATCACGAACCCGATCACCTGAGCCGCCGCCCGCCAAAGCGCGTGGATCCGGAACGCGATCGCTGCGATCGCCGTGGCCGCCAGCGCAGACCCGAGAACGGGCACCAGGAGCGCCCCCCGGGGAAAGGCCCGCGTGAGCTCCGTCGACGCCACGACGGCAAGCAGCCCGGCGAGACCCATGGCCAGCGCCGTCCGTGCGTCCAGGCGGGAGCGCTCCCCACCCGACGCCGCCCCACCCAAACCAGGGCGGGTCACCACCGCGCACCCCGACGCCACGCCTCGGCCACGCCGGCGGCGTCGGACCCGGCAAGCACGGTGACGCCGGCGGGAGCGGTCAGCATCGGATGCTCGAGCGGCTGGAGGCTGGCAACGACCGCCACCTGGAACCGGGCGCTCTGCTCCCCGATCGCCCGCAGATGCCCGCCGGCCACCTCTCCGGTGACGACGACCAGCGACGAGCGGGAGGAGTGCTCGGCAACGGCATGGACCAGGCCGGCCAACCGGTCGTCGCCCCCGGGAGCGAGTTCGGCCAGGGCGTCGAGACAGGGGGTGGGGTCCCAGCCGGCCGAGGCGGTGGAGAACCCGGAGGTGGCCCATAGGCGCACCAGATGCCCGGCGCCGACGGCGGCCACGACGACCGACGCGGCCACGTCCATGGCCTGCTCAAAGCGCTCCGGCGTGTCGTAACGGTCGCCGCAGGTGTCGACGACCACGGTGGTGCGGGGTTCGGTGGTCTCGATGTGCTGGCGAACCATGAGCGAGCCATGGTGCGCCGTCGCCCGCCAGTGAATGAGGCGGGGGTCGTCGCCGGCGACGTATTCGCGGACCGACTGAAACGTGGGGCTGCCGACGGGCAACAGGTCGGACGCGGCGCCTTCGGTGGGCTCGAATCGCCCCGGGGGCTGGAACCGCAACGGCAGGACCGCGGGGTGGATCCACACCGTCTCCGACGTCCCCGCCGGGAACGACCGGGCGGCCAGGCCGAGCGGGTCGTGGCGGATCACCTCCAACGGACCGACGGTGACGACGCCCCGCCGCTCTGTCGGCAGCGCATAAGACGCCTCCCGCGTGGAACGGGCGGCAAGCCGGCCGAGCGCGACCGTCACGCGCTCTGCGCCGACCGGCTCGACGAGCGTGAGCGGTCCGGTGAAACGCTTGGTGCGGTTGGTGACCGTGACGTTCCCGTACGCCGGCGTGCCGCGCGGGAGTCGCGCCCGGTCGACCCGGCGCGAAACTGCCAGCGGCACCGGCACCAGGAACCAGGCCATCGCCAGCAGGACGGCGACGCCGCAGGCTGCACCCCACAGGGCCACCTCCTGATAGCCGAGCGCCCACCCGGCCACGAGGAGGAGTACGCAACCCGCAGCGACGGCCCGGCCCGATCGGGTCAGGCGCACTGGGTTGGACGAATCCGGGTCAGCATTGAGCGATCCCCGGGCTGAACGTCCCGTTCAACGAGTTGGGCGTATCGGTGAGCAGGTCGGTGATCCAGTTCCCGCTCACCAGCTTGTCCCATACGTCGGACTGCCCGCTGACGGTCCCCTTGACGAGGCTCCCGGTGGTCTGGCACACGACCTCGATCGGGTCGCCGTCGTTTTTCGACCCCGTCACCGGGTCGCTTTCTGCCGGCCCCGAGTGGAGGTTGACCGAGTTCGTGGGGCTGTTGAGCGTGTGCCCGACGGCCGTCAGGTAGTACGGCGTCGCCGGCGCCGACGCGGACCGTGCAGTGCCGACCCCGTTGATCACGGCATAGGCGTCGAAGCTGTAGGCCTGGCCGGCGGTCAGCCCCGTCACCGTGATCGTCCCGCAGCCACCCTGGGCCGAGCCTCCCGAGTACTCGACAACGCAACCCGACGGCGACGGATCGCCGTTGGTTGCCACCGAGATGTTCACCGTGGCCGACTGGGAGCCGGCGGTGGCGGTGACGCTCACGGTCGCCACCGGCGCGACCTGGAACGAGCCTGCGCTGGAAGCCGTGCCCCACCCGCCGGCGTTCTGCGCCCGCACCGTGATGGCGTAGGTGGTGCCCACGGTCAGCCCGGAGAGGGTGAGCGGTGAGGAGGATCCCTGCGCCGTCACGCTTGGGCCGCCGCCGGTAGGCGTGGCTGTGGCCTGGTAGGCGGTGACGGCGGACCCGTTGGCGGCGGAGCCCCCGAAGCCGACCTGGAACGAGGTGGCCCCCGACTGGGTCACGGAGATCCCGCTCACCGCTCCGGCGGGCCCGAAGGGGGTGACCGGTCCGGCGGTGGCGCTCGAGGTGCCTCCGCTCGGCCCGACCGCGGTGACCGTGACCTGGTACGGGGTGCCGTTGGTCAGATTTTGCACCACGGCGGACGTCGTCCCCGCCGGGATCACCACCGGCTGACCGGCCGCCGTCGGTTGGGTGGCCACCTCGTAGCTCTTGACGGCGCCGGCGGGCGCGGTCCAGCTGACCGTCGCCGAGCCGTCCCCGGGCTTGAGGCCGATGCCCGTCGGGGGTCCCGGTACTGCGGCGCGGGGGGTGACCGGGTCGGGGGCGGCGGCGACCGCAGCGCTGACTCCGGCAGCGTTTCGGGCCTCCACCGTCACGTGGTACGCCTGACCGTTCGTCAGCCCGGTGATCGTGGCGCTGGTCGTGG
>WQVT01000556.1 GCA_009785715.1 Acidimicrobiaceae bacterium
AGGAGGTGGACGACGAAGCCGAGGTCGACATACAGCTTCACGGCGCGCTCGTTGGTGGCGTCCACGTAGAGCATGCCGGTCTCGATCCCAAGTCCCGCCAGGTAGTCGAGCCCGGCCAGCGTGAGGCGCCGGCCGAACCCGCCTCCCGCCGCCCCGGGGTCGGCGGCGATCACGTAGATCTCGCCGAGGACGGGGTCGGGATGGGCCGCGGGATGAACCTTGGTCCAGCAGAAGCCGTCGAGGGTGCCGTCCGTCTCGTGGATCAGGAAGCCCTCCGGGTCGAACCAGTCCTGCGCCTCCTCGGCCTCGATGGTCTCCCTCGTCCAGCCGCCCTGCTCGGGGTGCCAGGAGAAGGCCCGGTTGTTGACCGCCAGCCAGGCGTCCTCGTCCTTGCCGGGACGGAACGGCCGGGTCTGGAGGGGTTCTGCGCCCCGCCGGTGCTCCTCGTCGACCGGGAGCGACCGCCGCATCTGGTAGAGCACCCGTCCCGGGGTCATGCCCCGGGCGGCGGCCAGGGACTCGTCGGCGATCGTGGCCCGGCTCACCCACCAGGTGAAGGTGCCGCCGCCGCGACGGGCGACCTCCCCGACGGCCCGGTCGAGCAGGTCCTCGGAGGTCCGCCCCTCCACCTCGAGCGACCAACCCGAGGGGTCGGTGTCGAGCGTGGCCCGCCCGGGGTCCCCCGGCCTGGCCGGGACGTCGATCTTCGGCACGCGACGAGGGTACCGGGGGTGGCCGGGCTGGCCCCTGCGTGGTTTCCGCCCGGCCTGCCACGCGCTACGCCGGGGGGCAGGGTCCCGTCCTCGAGTGGCCCGTGATCGGCGTGCGCGCTTCCCTGCGTGCTTGAGGTTACGGTGCGTGATTGAGGTCCCGGGAGAGCACAAAGCACGCAGCGTCGCACAAAGCACGCAGGGCTACGCGCAGCCGAGACGCCGGCGGCCGGTGCCGTGCAGGCCCTCGCCGAGCGCCCACACCCCTAGAGTGCACCCGTGGCACGACCGAGGACACCGAAGGGCCGGGCCCGGCTGACCGTCGACCGCCTGGCCGTCGAGTATCCCGGGACCGCCAGGGACCTCTGTGAGCTCGACTTCACGACCCCCTTCGAGCTGTTGGTCGCGACCGTGCTCTCGGCCCAGACCACCGACGTCCGCGTCAACGAGGTCACGCCGGCGCTCTTCGCCCACTACCCGACCCCGGCCGCACTGGCGGCGGCCGACCCCGCCGTGCTCGAGGCGGAGATCCACACCACGGGGTTCTTCCGTTCGAAGACGAAGAGTCTCATCGGACTCGCCCAGGGCCTGGATGAACGTTTCGGCGGCGAGGTCCCCGGGGCGATCGAGGACCTGGTCACCCTGTCCGGCGTGGGCCGGAAGACGGCGAACGTGGTGCGCAGCGTCGCCATGGACCTGCCCGGGTTTCCGGTCGACACCCACGTCACCCGTCTCACCAAGCTGCTCGGACTGACCGAGAAGACCGATCCCGACAAGATCGAGGCCGAGGTCACGGCGCTCGTGCCGAAGGCGCAGTGGGGCCCGCTCAGCCTGCGCCTGATCCTCCACGGCAGGCGGGTCTGCATCGCCCGTCGACCCCGTTGTGGCGTCTGCCCGCTGGCCGACTTCTGCCCCTCCGTCCAGCTTCCCGTCGCCAGCCGCCCGAGCCCCCGCGCCGCTCGCGGGCCAGCCGCCGGGGTCAGCGCCCGGAGCTGAGCGCGGACAGCCGCCGTTGCGCGGCCCGCAGGCTGCGCTCCACCTCGTACAGCTCGGCCCCGAGGACGTCACGGTCGAGCCCGGAGAGGTCGTCGGCGAGGCCCGACACCCGGGCCACGAGCTCGTCGAGGGCCGTGACCAGGGAACTCAGCTCAGCGTTTGCGCTCATACGGGTACCATCTTTGCTTCATGCCACCTTCTGGCGAGAGCCCCCCCTCCCGTACCGACGAGCCGATCCTCACCCGCATCGACCTGCGCGGCCAGGCCGGGCCGCTGGCGCCTCATCTGCCGGCTCCGGAGCTGACCGAGGACGAGGGGCCCCTCGAGGCGGTCCGCTCGATCCTGGCCGCGGTGCGAAGCGGCGGGGACGCCGCGCTGGCCGAGATCACCGGGCGCTTGGACGGGGTGGAGCTCGAGGACCTGCGGGTGGATGAGCGCGACCTCAAGGCCGCCCTGGCCGGCATCCCGGCGGACCTCAGGCGGGCGCTCGAGGTCGCCCGGGAGAACATCGAGCGCTTCTACCGGAGCACGCTCCACCCCGACGGCCGCTACGAGCGGGAAGGCGTCATCGTCCGCGAGGTCCGCAAGCCGGTCGAGCGGGCCGGCCTGTACGTGCCGGGCGGCACCGCGCCGCTGGCCTCCACCGTGCTCATGACCGCCGTGCCCGCTCGGGTGGCAGGAGTCGCCGAGCTGGCGCTCGTCACCCCGCCGGGCCCGGCCGACCGGGGCGGGCTGCCGGCGGCCCCGATCCTGGCGGCTGCGGCGGTGGCCGGGGTGGACGAGGTGTACCGGGTGGGTGGCGCACAGGCCGTGGCGGCGCTCGCCTACGGCACGGAGACCATCCGTGCGGTCGATGTCATCGCCGGCCCCGGCAACGTCTACGTGGCGCTGGCTCAGCGCCTCGTCGCCGGCCAGGGCGTGGTCGGCGTCCCCTCGGCCTTCGCCGGCCCGTCCGAGGTGGCCGTCGTCGCCGACGAGACCACCGACGTCACCCACGCCGCCATCGACCTCGTGGTCCAGGCCGAGCACGGGCCGAACGG
>WQVT01000557.1 GCA_009785715.1 Acidimicrobiaceae bacterium
CCCGCTGTCGGGGACGACAAGCCAACCGTCACTGGCGGCGATCGTGGCCGCCACCGACCATACCGCCCGCGCCACCGGCCTATCACTCGACGCACTCGCCGACCTGGAGCCTTATTGGGGCGCGGTTCGTGCCCTCTACCGTCCCTTCGAGGGCGGGCTGGAAACACCCACCGGCCGCGTCTATCGCCACCAGATCCCAGGCGGCCAGCTTTCGAACCTTCGCGCCCAAGCCGTCGCCTTGGGCCTGGGCGACCGATTCGAACAGGTCGAGGACCTTTACGCTGCTGCAGACCGCATCCTGGGCCGAATTATCAAGGTCACCCCTTCCTCCAAGGTCGTCGGCGACCTCGCCCTCTATCTGTGCGGGGTTGACGCCGATCCAAGCGCGTTCGCTGCCGACCCCGCCTCCTTCGACCTCCCCGAGAGTGTGGTCGGCTTTCTCCATGGTGAACTCGGCGTTCCCCCCGGCGGATGGCCCGAACCGTTCCGAAGCAAGGCTCTCGTCGGCCGGTCCCCGGCGCCCGCATCGACAGGGCTGGCACCTTCAGACGAAGACGAACTCGCCGACCCGAGTCGAGTCCGACTCACCCTTAACCGCCTCCTCTTCCCGGGCCCCACCACTGACTACGAGGACGCCCAACGAACCTTCGGCGATACCTCAATCCTCCCTACTCGGGCTTTCCTCTACGGCCTTGAACCGGGTGAGGAGATCGAAGTGTGTCTACAGCCTGGAATCTCTCTCTTCCTCGCCATCGATGCTTTGGGCGAGGTCGATCAGCGCGGCTACCGCACGGTCTTCTGCCGGATCAATGGCCAATCCCGGGTTCTGACGGTGCGTGATCGTTCCGTGGAAGACCAGCATCCCCAGAACGAAAAAGCAGATGCCTCCGACCCCGGTCAGATCGCCGCACCCTTCGCAGGTGTGGTCTCCATTCGCGTGAAGCCCGGCGATCGGGTATCGGCCGGACAGGCCCTCGCGACCATCGAGGCGATGAAGATGGAGGCCGCCATCACCAGCGTCCTTGGCGGATCCATCGCCCGCATCGCCGTGGTTTCCCCTGCTCAAGTCGAAGGTGGAGACCTGCTCCTCGTCCTCGACGACGATTCCCGCTAAGCCTCCCTGGCCAGTCGGATGGCCTGTTCGACCATGGCGTCATAGGCCGCGAGCTCGTCGGGAGCGAGGTCGGCAAGTGCGGCTCGATGACGCCCGATCGTGGCCATGTCGCCCCTTGCTGCCGGGCCGGTCAGCGCCCCAGCCGGCCCGAAGTCGGCCGTGTCGTCCAGGGCAGCGCGAGCAAGCGCGAGGAACGCAGGAAGGGGCAAGTCAATGGTGGCCGCCAAGCGTTCCACCTGTCCCATGAGGGCAACCAGGTGGTTGGCAGCAATGCAAGCGGCGGCGTGGTAGACGACACGCCTGTCTTCCGGAATCACCAAGCGGCGTCCGCCGAGGGCAGTCACGACTTCGATGGCGAGATCCTCCGATGCACCAGGCTCGCCTGCGACGGCGAACCAGGCTCCGGAGAGCAGGCGCCTGGCTCCTCCCTCGGGCTCAGGCAAGGGTACGAGCGGATGAATGGAGGCCCGACGGGGATGGGGGCCAAGCGCCTTGAGTGAGAGGGCGCCCGACAGGTGAGCGACTGTGGTCGCCTCGTCAGGGTCAACGATGGCGGCCACCTCGGGCACCACGTCGTCAGGGGTGGCGATGAGAAGAAGATCAACGCCGGCCGCCGCCCCTGATCGGTCATGCTCGCGGCCGAGCATGGCGTCGCACTCCCAGCCGGCACGCGTGAGAGCCAGCGCCATGGCGCAACCCGCGCGTCCTGGCCCAATGACCCGAAATCGCCGCACGACACTCCTCCCTACTTGCTCGGGCACACCCACCATGGATGCCACGGGAATCGCAGGACTCAGCTCGGCCCCCGCAATTCAACATCCGAGCGTATGCGGGCGTGGAGCCACTGGGAGAGCGAGAAAGAGGGTCGTTCCACCAGGCGGCACGAGCACGTGATTCAGTCCGATGAACGTGCTTAATTGGGTCCTCGATCCCGACCCGCCGTCCCGCCCCGGAGCCGCCATGACGATCGCGTTTCCCGCCCGCCGACCCCTCGTGCTCGCCGATCTGCTGCCCGGCACGCTGGCGCGCGACGCCGTGCTCGTGGTCGGAGCAGCGGGTTTCGTGGGCGCCACCGCCCAGCTCTCCGTGCATCTACCGGGCACCCCGGTGCCGGTGACCGGGCAGACCCTGGGCGTCCTGCTGAGCGGTGCTGCACTCGGCTGGCGGCGGGCGATGGCTTCCCTGGCCCTCTACCTGCTCGTCGGCGTCCTCGGGTTCCCGTGGTTCGCGGGGCACTCCAGCGGTGTGGGGGCATCCTTCGGCTATGTCATCGGGTTCGTGGCGGCGGCCACCATCGTGGGGGCGCTCGCCGGGCGGGGGGGAGATCGCACGCCGCTGCGGATGCTGGCCAGCATGGTCGCCGGCAACGCCCTGATCTACCTGTTCGGTATGACCTACCTCGCACTCGACCTTCATTTCGGGGCGGAAGCAACCATCCGGGAAGGCTTACGGCCGTTCCTTGTCGGCGACGCCATCAAGGCAGTCATCGCCGCGGGCCTCCTCCCGGGGGCGTGGGCACTCGTCTACCGGTCCGGCACCGACACAAGCCGCCCACACCAAGAGGCTGGCGGTCCCGAAAGTAGGTCCGGTTGACGAGGAGGTGGCCCGAGTAGTCGAGAGGTCGCTCCG
>WQVT01000558.1 GCA_009785715.1 Acidimicrobiaceae bacterium
CGGGTTGGCCGCCGATCGGAGGATGGCTACGGCGCGTGCCACCTGTTCGGGAGAGGGATCGTCCGGCCGGGGGATGTTGAGAGGGAGCGGGCGAGCGTCTGCATCAGCCGGGGCTTTGTCCACATCCTCCGGCACGGCGAGGTACACGGCACCGGGACGCTCCGTCTGCGCCAACTTGAACGCCTTCCGGATCATCTCCGGGGCGGCGCCGGGGGTCGAGACGAGCGCCGACCACTTGGTCACCGGGGCGAACATCGAAACGAGGTCGACGCCCTGATGCGACTCCTTGAAGCTGCGGCTCATCGCGACCTGGGCGGAGAGGGCGACGAGGGGGGTCGAGTTGGTAGTGGCGTCGGCGACCCCCTGGAGGAGGTTGATGGCGCCGGGGCCGAGCGTGGCCGAGCACACGCCGGCGCGGCCCGTGAGGCGGCCATAGGTCTCGGCCATGAACGACGCCGCCTGCTCGTGGCGGACCAGCACGTAGCGAATGCCCGAACGGGAGAGGGCCTCGACGAGGTGGATGTTCTCCTCGCCCGGGATCCCGAACACGTGCGTGACGCCTTCGGCCTCGAGGCACTCGACGATGAGCTCGGCGACGGTGCGGGTCATGTTGCGACCTTATGCTGGGCGTCGATGAGCGGATTCCTCTAGGGCTGACCTGAACCCCGTGCTCCTCCCGGAGCGGCCGTCCCTGACGACCGACCCCGAGGAGGAGACACTTATGAGGAAGCACGTTGCGCTCGTTGCGCGCGTCCGCGAGCGCTGGCCCGACGAAGACCCCGACGCCATGATCCGGGCCGGGCGGGTCGTCGTCGCCGGCGCCGTCATCACCAACCCCGCCGCCCGCGTCCCCGCGAGTGCGGCGCTCAAGCTGCGCCGCGACAAGGTGCCGCGCGGCCACTTCAAGCTCACCGCCGCCCTCGAGGCCTTCGACGTGGCCGTCCGCTCTCGCACCGCGCTCGACGTGGGGGCGTCGACGGGTGGGTTCACGATGGCGTTGCTGAACGCCGGCGCCACCCGGGTGTACGCCGTGGACGTCGGGCACGGCCAGCTGCTCGGGGGGTTACGGGCCGATCCTCGGGTCGTGAACCTGGAGCGCACGAACCTCGCCCACCTCGATCGGAGCCTGGTCCCCGAGCCGATCGGCCTGATCACGATCGACCTGTCGTACCTGGCGCTCGCCGTTGCCGGCCCCCAGCTCGAACAGGTCGACATCCTCGCCGGCGCCGACCTGGTCGCCCTCGTCAAGCCGATGTTCGAACTGGGCCTCCCCGCGCCGCCCTCGGACCCGGCCGTGCGGGTCAAGGCTGTCGAGGTGGCGGTCGCCGGGCTCGAGCGCTGCGGTTGGGCGCTGGAGGCCACGATCGAGAGCCCGATCCGGGGGAACCGGGGTGCGGTCGAACACTTCGCCCATTTGCGCCGGGCGAACCTTGGACTCAGGACGTGCGGAAGATCGGCCAGGCCACCTCCGTGCGATGCAACGACTCGTCCGGCGTGTCGAGGGAACTGACCAGGTAGTACTCCCGGATCGGCCCCTCCACCCCGATCGCCTGGGCGGCCACCACGGTGCCGAGGGCCCCGTAGGTCTGGTCGAGGTCGACGAAGGGGCCCCGGTGCAGCGCCACCGCCAGCTCGGCCCCGGGGATCTCGCCGGCCTGCACCCGTCTGCCGGGTGGAGGCGAAGCCAACACGGATACCGGAACGAACAGCGTCACCTCCGCCGCCTCGAGCTCGAAAAACTCGCTCGGGTAGAGCGACCCGGGGGGCCCGGCCGCCTCGAGCCCCCCTGCATCGAGGGCCGCAAACAGGTCGCCGGCCGCGTCGAGCGTCCACTCGCCGGCCTCCTCCCACCGCACCGGCTCGCGGATGGCCAGGACCGTCGCCGCCGGCGTCGAGCGGTACTCGATCGCCGGCGCTTCGGCGGGGCCCTCCAGGAGGTTCCGCAGGGACCGGACGGTCTCTTCCACCTGGTTGAGCTGGTCCTCCATCCGCTTCAGGTGCGAAATGAGGACCTGGTTGCGCTCCGTGGGGTCGGGGGTTTGGAGGATCTCGCGGACCTCGTCGACCGGCACCCCGAGCTCCCGGAAGCGCCGCACCACCTGCGCGGCCGGGACCTGATCGGGCGTGTAGAAGCGGTAGCCGCTCGTGGCGTCGATCTCCGCCGGTTCCAGCACGCCGACCTCGTGGTAGTGACGCAGGGCCTTGATGCTCAGGTGCGTCATCTTCGAGAAATCGCCGATGCTGAGCCTCGTCTCCATGGGATACACCTTCCGTCATGCCCGCGCCGGCAGCAACCGGGTTAGCAACCCGACGACCGCCAGCAGCCCGCCCAGCGTCACGGCGCTGAGCTCGAAGGCATGGGGGTAGCCGCCGTGCAGGCTGCCGAAGAACACGAGGCTGACCACGGCCACGCCGAGGCAGTTGCCCACCTGCTGCATCGTCGTGAGCAGGCCGCTCACCATCCCCGCCCGCTCGGGCAGCGTGTTCGCCACCACGATCGTCGCCAGCGGTGCGAGGCAGAGGGCCATGCCGCCCCCCAGGATGAACAGCGCCGGCGCGATCAGCAGCACCGACCCGTGCGCTCCGAGGGAGAGCGTGAGCACCAGGACCCCGTAGCCCACCACCATCGCGGCGGCGCCGGCCGTCACCACATTGCGGCCGAAGCGCACGGCGAGCTTCGGGGCCCGCAGCGACACGCCGAGGTAGCTCGCCGCCATGACGGTGAACACCAGGCCGGC
>WQVT01000559.1 GCA_009785715.1 Acidimicrobiaceae bacterium
CCGGTGGCCGCCAGCACCGCCCGGGACGTGAAGTTCTCGGACGCGATCAGCTGCAGCGTGGTGTTCTGCCGCTCTTCCTCACGGTCGAGGATGGAAAAAAGCTCGGGGTCGGCGTTGAACACCGAGGGGTCGAAAGCCACGTCGTCACTCTACGCGGAGGGTGGTGGCGGCTGACCGGCGCGTGGGGGTGGGGGTGGCGGGTGGCGGGCTGGGTGGGGGGCTGGGTCGAGAATGTGCGCGATCCCCGTCCATGTGCCTGATTCACGTCCATGTGAGCTGCCACGGGTCAGTACGGGTACCTACGCCGTCACATGTCCCGGAATCAGTCACATGTCACGGAATCACTCACAAGCGACATCGCACACCGGCACACCGGTCGCGCCGGCGGGACGGGGAGTTCGCCGGCGGTCACGCCGGCGACGCGGCCTGGATCGCCTCCCACGAGAGGGCCCCGGCGCGCAGGAGCCGGGGCCGGGGGCCCGTGCAGTCGACCACCGTCGAGGGCTGACCTGCGCAGCGCCCGGAGTCGAGCACCAGGTCCACGCCGGGCAGTCCTGCCACCGCCGGCGCCTCGGTCGCCGGCGGCTCCCCGTGACGGTTGGCGCTCGTCGTGGCCAGCGGGCCCACCATGCGGCAAAGCGAACGGATCACCGGGTGGTCCGGGCAGCGAACCCCCACCGTGGCGCGGTTGTCGCCCAGATCGATGTCGAAGCCCGCCCGGCGCGTCAGCACGACGGTCAGGCCTCCGGGCCAGAATTGCCGCATCAGGGCCCGGGCGACGTCCGGCACCTGCGCCGCCACCGCTTCGACCTCGTCCATGTCCGCCACCAGGAGGGGCAGGCCCACGGCGCGCGGACGGAGTTTGGCGGCGAACACCCGCTCGGTCGCCCCCGACCTCGTGGCGTCGACCGCCAGCCCGTAGACGGTGTCGGTGGGGACACCGATGACCTGTCCGGCTCCGAGCGCGGCAACGGCAGCCGCCAGCGCGGAACCGGGGGGCGGATCGCCGCGGGCGTCGAGCACCGCCGCCGGGGCGCTCACGGGCGCCTCACAGGGGCGCCGTCCTCGCCACGAACACACGGTCCCGACCCGCGAGGTCCGGGCGCACCTCCATCTCGAGGAACCCGGCGTCGAGGGCCAGCTCGCGCACCTCGCCGGCCTGGTGGGGGGCGATCTCCACGACGATCGAGGCGCGGGGAGCCAGCCATGCCCTCGCTTCGCGCAGGATCGTCCCCACCTCCTCGGTCCCGAACGGCCCGGCCTCGAGCGCTGTTCGCGGTTCCCACTCGGTGACGCCCGGATCGAGGGCGACCATCTCCCCGCTGGAGACATACGGAGGGTTGGAGACAGCCAGGTCGATGCGCCCGGCGAGCGTCCTCGGCAAGGCGTCCCACCAGGAACCCTCCGCCAGGCGGACCCGGGCCGCGGGCGCGCCGAGGCCGGCCAGGTTGGCCCGCGCCACGGAGAGGGCGCCCGACGAGGCGTCGGTGGCCCAGACCTCCACCCCGCTCCGCTCGGCGACCAGGGAAAGGGCGATCGCCCCCGACCCGGTCCCGAGGTCCACCGCCACCGCCGGCGCCACCGCCGGCGCGCGACCGAGGCCGTCGAGCTCGGCCAGCGCCACCTCCACCACCACCTCGGTCTCGGGGCGGGGGATCAACACCCGCCGGTCGACCATCAGGTCCAGCTTCCGGAAGGGCCAGTGCCCGAGCACGTACTGGAACGGCTCGCCGTTCGCCCGCCGCTCGAGCAGCTCCTCGAACCGGATCCCCGCCCGGGCCGTGACCGGCTCGGAGAGCACGGCCGGCCAGGGCCCGTCCGACAACTCCTCCACCAGCCAACGCGCCTCCATCGGCGACTCCAGCCGCTCCGCCGCCAGGGCGTGCAGCTCACGCCAGGTGGTGGCGCCGGCCGGACTCCGCAGGCGGGACGGGTTCGGAATCAGGCGCCTTCCTCGCCGGCGAGCTGGCGGGCCCGCTCGTCGGCCATCAGCGCGTCGACCACCTCGTCGAGGTCACCCATGAGGACCTTGTCCAGCTTGTAGATCGTGAGCCCGATGCGGTGATCGGTGACCCGGTTCTCTTTGTAGTTGTAGGTGCGGATCTTCTCCGACCGCCCCCCGCCCCCGACCTGGCTCCGGCGGGCGTCCGACGCCGCCGCGGCCTGCCGGTCCTGCTCGGCCCGGAGCAGTCTGGATCGCAGCACCATCATCGCCTTGGCCCGGTTCTGGATCTGGCTCTTCTCGTCCTGCATCGAGACCACCGTGCCGGTCGGCAGGTGGGTGATGCGGACGGCGGAGTCCGTGGTGTTGACCGACTGTCCTCCGGGGCCCGAGGAGCGGTAGACGTCGATCTTCAGGTCCTTCTCGTCGATCTTGACATCGGCCTCTTCCGCCTCGGGGAGGACCGTGACGGTCGCCGAGGAGGTGTGGATCCGGCCCTGCGACTCGGTGACCGGGACCCGTTGGACACGGTGTGGCCCGCCCTCGTACTTGAACCGCGCCCAGGCGGAGTCGCCCTTGACCATCATCGTGACCTGGTTGAAGCCGCCCATCTCGGAGACGTCGGCATCCATCGTCTCCATCTTCAGGCCGAGGCGCTCTGCGTACCTGCTGTACATCTCGTACAGGTCCCGGGCGAAGAGGTTGGCCTCCTCGCCCCCCTCCGCCCCACGGATCTCGAGGATCACGTTCTTGCCGTCATTGGGGTCCTTGGGGAGCAGCAGGACCTTGAG
>WQVT01000560.1 GCA_009785715.1 Acidimicrobiaceae bacterium
GTTTCTTGACCGGACCGCCGCTGATCGCCGTCGTCGCGCCCCGGCTCGCGCCGGGTCGGGTCTCGGGGTGGGCGGGCGCGGCCGAGGCTGTGCAGAGCGAGTATCTCGACGCGCTCCGGCGTGCCGGCTCCGTCCCGGTCGCCCTGGGTGCGGAGCCGGGGGTGGATCTGGCGCGTTTCGACGGCCTGATGCTCGTCGGTGGCCCCGATGTCGAGCCGCCCCGCTACGGGGAGGCGGCGCATCCCGCCGTCTACGGGGTCGACCCGTGTCGCGACGAGACCGAGGCGGTCCTGAGTCGTGCCGCACTGGCCGCCGGCCTGCCGCTCTTCGCCGTCTGTCGCGGCATCCAGCTGCTCAACGTGGCGTTCGGGGGGACGCTCTGGCAGCACCTGGGCGATCTGAACCTGCCGGTTGCCCATGGCGTCCCTGCCGGGTCCGGCGTCCCGGCACGCCACGCCGTCGAGGTTGCCCCCGGAAGCCGGCTCGCGGGCCTGCTCGGCGCGACCCGGGTGGAGGGGTGCATCTCCATCCACCACCAGAGCGTCCGGGACCTCGCCCCCGGATGGGTGATCACGGCCCGAAGCTCCGACGGACTGGTCGAGGGGATGGAGACCCCGCCGGACGGCCCCTGGTGCGTGGCGGTTCAGTGGCATCCGGAGCGTGCTGCGGCCGAAGAGCCGCTCCAGCAGGCACTCTTCGACGGCTTCGTGGCGAGGGCGGCCCGTTGAGTCCGCGGGGTCGGGCGCGGCGGCGCCGGTCCGGGCCACTCGGGCGGGTCGAGGTGGCGCTCGGCGCGGGGGTGGCGGCGGGCGGCGACGGCATCGGGCGGCTGCCCGACGGGCGGGTCGTCTTCGTCGAGGGTGGCCTCCCGGGAGAGCGGGTCGCGGTCGAGCTCGCCGAAAGCCACAAGGACTACGCCAAGGGCCGCGTCGCCGCCGTCATGGACGCCTCGCCCGACCGCGTGGATCCGCCCTGTCCGTGGGTGGAGCGTGGCTGCGGGGGCTGTGGCTGGCAGCACGCCCGTCCCGACAGCCAGATACCCATGAAGGAGCACGTGGTCCGCGACGCACTTGGCCGGATCGCCCACTTGGACGCCGGCGGCCTGCTCGGCCCGGCGGTACCACTCCCCTTCGGGGGCTATCGCACCTCGGTGCATCTCGGCGTCGACGAATCGGGGCGCCCCGCCTACCGCATGCGTCACCGTCACGACCTGGTGGCCGTCCAGGGATGCAAGGTCGTCCACCCCCGCCTCGGGGAGCTCATCGACCGGGTCCGGGCCCCGGGCGCCGACCGCTTGACGCTCCGGGTGGGCGTGGCAGGCGGGGAGCGGCTCGTGATGCCGGAGTATCCCCGCTCCCCGGAGGGGCCGCAGCGGGCGCCGTCGGCGCCGGCGGACGCGCTGATCGTCGGCGAGGGAGGCGACGAGGCGTTCCACGAAGAGGTGGGAGGGCGGCGCTGGCGCGTGTCGGCCGGGTCCTTCTTCCAGTCCGGCCCGGCCGGGGCCGAGGCGCTCTCCGCCCTGGTGGACGAGGCGTCCGGACCGATGGCGCCGGGGGAACACCTGGTGGACCTCTACGCCGGGGTCGGCATGCTCGGCGGGGTGGTCGCGTCCCGCCGACCGGGGGTCGAGTTGACCGCCGTGGAGTCCGACCGCTCGGCGGTGCGCGACGCCGAGGCCAACCTGGCGGACCTCGGGGCTTCGGTCGTCGCCGGAGAGGTCGGCGCCTGGGCGGCGACCCCGGCGGAGGTCGTGATCGCCGACCCCGCCAGGCCCGGGCTCGGGCGTCCCGGCGTCAGGTCGGTGCTTGCCACCGGCTGCCGGCGCCTCGTGCTGGTCAGTTGCGACCCTGCCTCACTCGCCCGGGACGTCTCGCTCCTCGCGGCGGGGGGAGGTGCGCTGCGCATGCTGCGCATCGTCGATCTCTTTCCCCAAACTCCCCATATCGAGACGGTGGCGGTCTTCGACTTCGCCTAGACCATGCGGAGCTGCCGGTCAGCCAGCAGCCAACGGTCTCCGCGGCGGACCAGGCGATCCGTGTACTTGCCGATCTTGACCGTCCAGGCGCTGTCCCCGCGACGGTCGTACATGACGAGGTCACTCACGGAGCGGGCCTCGTCACCGTCGACGTCGATGATGGCGTTGACGATCACGTGCTTGCGGGACAGGCCCGGCTCGCTCGCCAATTCGGCATGACTGATCATGTCCAGGACCGCCGCCCGCCCCTTCAGCTGGTTGAACACCCCGTCCTCGGTGAACAGCCCCGCCCAGTCCTCGAACTGGCGGTCGTCAAGGAACTGGCAGAACTGCGCGAACGTCTTGCGGATCTCGTCGTGGTCGCTCATGGTTCCCTTCCCCGGCCGCGGCCTCGGGCGGCCTTTCTGGGCCGCCAAGCTAACCGCCTTCACGGGCTGACCCCCTAAGCTGGCCCCCCGTGTCCGAGCTGTGCCTCCTCACCGTCCACGCCCACCCCGACGACGAGTCCTCCAAGGGCGCGGGAACCGTGGCGCGCTACCACGCGGCCGGCGTGCGGACCGTGCTCGTGAGCTGCACCGGGGGAGAGGAGGGCGACATCCTCAACCCGGCGATGGACAAGCCCGGCGTGAAGGAGCGCATGACCGAGATCCGGGCCGAGGAGCTGGCCCGGGCCACCGAGATCATCGGCTACGACCGAGTGCACAAGCTCGGTTACCGGGACTCGGGCATGCCGGGGACACCCTCGAACGAGGA
>WQVT01000561.1 GCA_009785715.1 Acidimicrobiaceae bacterium
CCTCGGTGTAGTTGCCGAGGCGCTGCGCCTCGTCTTGCTGGTCGCGCAGCATCTGACGCATCCCGGTCGCCCGCTTGATCATCTCCCCCGGGGTGAGATCAGGCTCCGGGATCGGGATGATCCGGTCATCAGCGGTGGTATCGACCACGGTTCACCCTGGCTTCCTCGAGGACTCCCTGCACGCCCTCAGCTTCCCAGCCGGGCGCCGTGATGTGCAATCCCCGTCCCCGCTGTTACAAGACCGTTAAGACGGCGAGCTGAATGCATGGACACCCCCCGTGCTGCTACATTTCGGCTCGTTATCTGCAAAACCCCAGGTAACGGGGGAGAAAGGAAAGCTGCAGACCGACGTGCTGACGGGGGGGCCCGGTCACCGTCGCCTAACTGTCCGGCCTCACCGTCACGATGGCAGAGGCGGGGCTTGTCCAAGATGTCAGTAGAGGCTTGGTTCGGCACCGGCGGGCCCCACCGTCGGTGTAAGACATTCGAGTGGACCGGTCGCTGATCGGGGCGGCTCGGGACGAGGAGGTGCTCAGCAGATGAGAGCATTCAGTCGGAGGACAGTGCAGTTGGTGGTTGGCGTCGGGGTCATGGCGCTGGCCGCGGCTGGGGGCGGCGTAGCGACGACGGCGCAGGCGGCGTCGAGCGGCGCCGGCCTGCAGATCAACAACCCCAACAGCGGGGGCACCCCGCAAAAGGGTGGGACCTTGACGGTCCTCGGTACGAGCGACGTCGACAACAACCTCGATCCCAACTACGGCTACTACACGCTCGACTATGACGCCTATCTGCTGTACGAGCGCCAGCTGTATACCTACCCCAGCATCATGGGCAAGACCTTTACCCTGCAGCCCGACCTGGCCACCGCGCAGCCCAAGGTGAGCGACAACGGGCTGAAGTACTCCGTGACGATCCGTACGGGCGCCATGTGGAACACCTCGCCGCCCCGGCAGGTGACGGCGGCGGACGTGGTCCGAGGCGTCAAGCACAGCTGCAACCCGACGTTCCCCTTCGCCGGGCAACCGGACTTCGCCGATGTCCTCAAGGGCTACTCCACGTTCTGCAGCGGCTTTGCCAAGGTCTCCCCGAAGAGTGCCGCGGCGCAGAAGCAATACATCGACACGCACAACATCTCGGGCGTGACGGTCGACCCGTCCAACAAGCTGACGGTGCAGTTCACCCTGACCAAGCCGGCCTACTACTTCCCCGGCACGCTGAACCTGTCGTGGGCCAACCCCATCCCCGAGGAGTATCTCGACAACCTGGTCGACACGCCGGCCCAGGCCGCCCACACGTATTCGGACGGCCCGTACGAGATCAAGTCCTACACGCCCAACAAGTCGATCGTCTTCGTGCGCAACCCGGCGTGGAAGGCTTCGAGCGACCCGATCCGCAAGGCGTACGTCAACCAGATCGATGTCACCGAGACGGGCAACCCGGAGCAGATCACCCAGGAGGTCCTGACCAACACCCCACAGGCGGACATGCAGTGGGACTCGCACGTACCGCCCAACGAGGTGCAGACCCTCATCAACTCCAAGAACCCCGACTTCCAGCTGGTGACCGAAGGCGCGACGAACCCGTACATCGTCTTCAACACCGTCTCCAAGAACAACGGGAGCGCGCTCGGCAACGTGAACGTGCGGCGGGCGGTCATCTACGCCCTCGACCGCACGGCGTTCGTCCAGAACGCCGGCGGCCCGGCCGTGGCCCCGCCTCTGACGCACCTCATCGCTCCCGGCACGAACGGGTCGACGCCCAACTTCAATCCGTACCCGTACAACCCCGCCAAGGCGAAGCAACTGCTGAAGCAGGCGGGCCACCCCCACCTGACGCTGACGTGGCTCTACCGGCCCTCGCAGAGCGTGACCGCCCTCAAGGACTTCCAGACCGCCCAGTCGGAGTTGGCCAAAGTCGGGATCACGCTCAAGGGTCTGGCCGTGTCGGGCAACGACTTCTACGGCAAGTACCTGACGCCGGGGACGGCCGCGAAGAAGAGCGAGTGGGACCTCGCCGAAGCGGGCTGGGGACCCGACTGGTACCCGACGGGCGGCAAGTCCTACTTCCTGCCGATCCTCGACGGCAACGAGCTGCCGCCGAACTCGAGCAACTTCGGGTTCTTCAACGACCCCAAGCTCAACACGATCCTCAATAACGCCCTGGCGGCCGAGAACAACGCGGCGGCGTCGAAGCTGTGGCACGCGGCGGACGTCGAGGTCATGAGCCAGGCGGCGGTGATGCCGCTCGAGGCGCCCAACGTGCCGACGGTCCACGGCTCGCAGGTGCACAACTGCATCTACATCGGTCCCATCCAGAACTGTGACATGGCGAACATCTGGCTGAGCAGCTAGTCCGCCGCAGGCGGCCGGGAACATGACCTTGCTCGAGGTTCGAAACCTGCGCGTCTCGTTCGAGACGGCCGACGGGCTCGTGCAGGCCGTCCGGGGCGTGTCCTTTTCCGTGGATCCCGGCCAGACGCTCGGAATCGTCGGCGAGTCCGGCTCGGGCAAGAGCGTGGCGACCCAGACGATCATCGGCCTCACCCGAGGCGCGAACATCTCGGGTGAGGCGCTGATCGACGGCCGGGATCTGCTCACGATGTCCCCGAGGGAGCTGCGGGCGGTGCGCGGTTCGGAGATCGGCATGATCTTTCAGGACCCGCTTTCCAGCCTCCATCCGTACTACCGGGTCGGTTGGCAGATCGTGGAGATGATCCGGGCGCACGAGC
>WQVT01000562.1 GCA_009785715.1 Acidimicrobiaceae bacterium
ATCGGGCGAATGCCGACTACATGGGCATGCTCGCGACCGTGATCAACGCGATGGCGCTGCGGGACGCCCTCGAGCGCCAGGAGCAGCCGACGCGCGTCCAGACCGCCATCGGCATGTCACAGATCGCGGAGCCCTACATCCGACTGCGCGCCATCCGCCACCTGGAGAAGCGCCGGGTCGTGATCTTCGCCGGGGGCACCGGTAACCCCTTCTTCACCACCGATACCGCCGGCGCCCTGCGGGCGGTCGAGATCGACGCCGACGTGCTGTTGAAGGGCACGCACGGCTCGAGCGACGGGGTCTACGACGCGGACCCCGCGCTGGAGCCCGGGGCCCGAAAGCTCGACGAGGTCAGCTACGACCGCGTGATCCGCGATGAGCTTCGGGCCATGGATCTCACGGCGATCACGCTCTGTAAGGACAACGCCCTTCCGATCGTGTACTTCTCGATCATGAAGCCCGGGAACCTGCGGCGCGCCCTCGAGGGAGACCGGATAGGTACGCTTATCCACTGATGGAGGACAGCTACGTCGACGCGGTGATCGAGGACTGCCGGGAGAAGATGGGCAAGGCCGTCGACCACACCCAGGCCGAATTCGCGACGCTACGCACGGGCCGGGCGATGCCCGCTCTGGTCGAGAAGCTGCGGGTCGAGTACTTCGGGTCGGAGGTACCCCTCCAGCAACTTGCCGGGATCCAGGTCGCACCGCCCCAGACCCTGATCGTCACGCCTTACGACAAGGGGTCGCTGAAGGCCATCGAGAAGGCGATCGTGAGCTCGGACCTCGGCGTGAACCCGAACAACGACGGGACGGTGATCCGCCTGAATTTCCCGCCCCTCACCGAGGAGCGGCGCAAGGCCATGGTTCGGGTGGCTCACGGCAAGGCGGAGGAAGGCCGGGTGTCGGTCCGCAACCTCCGTCGGGCGTCGCGCAAGGATCTGGAAGGCCTCGAGAAGGACGGTGAGATCTCGAGCGACGACCTCGACCGCGCCGAAAAGGAACTGGATCGCCTGACCCACGAGCACATCGCCGGTATCGATCGAGTGCTGCAGAGCAAAGAGTCGGAGCTTCTGGCCGTTTGAGTTGCCGCGCCGCCCCTGACGATCGGGTGGACGGGTGGCGCCAATTCGAAGAGTGGGTCTACCCGTAGAGGGAGGAGGATGCCTCGTTGAGCGACCGGAACGATCGGGCTGACGGCCTGGAGGAGCGCATCTCGCCGGCGCCGAGCAACTGGACACCCCCCGAGGCATGGGCACACCCGCCAACCGCCGAAGACACCGACGCGACCCCCTCGACCAGCAGTTCAGCTCCTTCTCCAGCCGCTCCGGACGCAGCATCCACCGCTGAGGGACCATCCACCCTCGATACTGGGTCAGTCCCGTCCGCCTCGCTGAATGAAGGAATGACCGTGACCGGATTCGGTACCGACCTGCCCCACTGGACCGACCCGCCCACCGGGGGGGTGCCCAAGCTCCACCCCGGCAGGGGCGAGGGCGAGGAGTCCGACGAGCTCGAGGACTGGGGGGAGGCGAGCAGTGACGGTGGGGTTGCGTGGAGCGACGACGCCGGGGACTGGAACGACGTCGGGGAGATGGACGGGCTCGGCAACGACGACACCCGCGTCGGGGCCATGGACCCCTCGGAGCGTGAACCGGGAGCCCTCTATTCCTTCGACGAGGACTTCGAGCGCCTGGAAGACGAACGCTCCGGCCAGTATCAGAACTTCAACGAGGAGCACGTCGACGACGACGGGCTCGAGGGGGACCATCTGACCCACGAACCGAGGGATTCGGATCGAGACAGCTTCCGGGGCGCCAGGTCCCGTCGCCGGGTGATCGACGCCGGGCGCTCATCGGGGGGAGGGCGCGACCTCACCAGCGCCGTGGCCGTAGGGGTGGGGCTCATCGTCCTGCTCGCCCTCGCGTACGCCATCGGCTCGAAGGCGCTCCTCGTGCTGTCGGCCGCGGTCCTGCTCGCCTGCAGCGTCGAGGCGTTCGGCATGGTCCAGCGCCGGGGCTTCAAGCCGGCGACGATGCTCGGCCTGACCGGCGTGTTCGGCGTCGTCTTCGGCGCCTACTGGCGAGGAACCGAGGCCCTGTCGATCGTCACGGCGGTGGTGTTCGTGGCCACCATGCTCTGGTACCTCCTCAAGGTCGTGGACGCCAGGCCTCTGGCCAACGTGTCGGCGAGCCTGATGATCTACCTCTGGATCGGGTTCCTGGGGTCGTTCGCCGCATTGCTCCTCCGGGCCCCCCACGGGCGTGGCCTGTTCCTCGGCGCGGTCCTCCCGACGGTCGCCGCCGACGTGGTGGCCTACGTGATCGGCAGCCGCATCGGCTCGCGCACGCTGGCGCCCGGGGTCAGCCCGAGCAAGACGGTCGAAGGGGTGGTCGCCGGGGGGATCGCCGCCCTGGTCGTCGCCGCCGTCGTCGGCCACGAGGTGGCCCCCTGGGGCGGTTTCAGGCACGGACTGCTCCTCGGTCTCGTGATCGCGGTCGTGGCGCCGATCGGGGACCTCTTCGAATCGATGGTCAAGCGGGACCTCGCCCTGAAGGACTCGGGTACGGCCCTGCCCGGACACGGCGGTCTGCTCGACCGCTTCGACTCCATGCTCATCGTCCTTCCCGCCGTGTACTACCTCGCCAGCCTCTTCAACCTGCACGTCTGAGCGCAGGTTCTGAGACGGTCGCAGGCGCTCGAAGGAACAGGTACCGGACGATCGTGCG
>WQVT01000563.1 GCA_009785715.1 Acidimicrobiaceae bacterium
CGTGACTGAGCGCGAGGAGGGGCAAGGCTCCAGTTGAGGTTGAGGGTGTCCCGGACCGCGACGGGATCCGGGAAGCCTCGGCCGAGTATCGGCGAGCCTTCCCCGTCGGCACAAGCCGCCTCGACCTCATCTGATCACTGTTCGTGATCCAACCGACTACTGCCTGTCGGCATGGCCCGATTCGGCCATTTGTCCATCAACTATTCACCCTCTCCACACCTGATCGTTACCGCCAGATTCGGCAACGGACACCCGGCCTTGAAAGCCTGCGGCAATACACCTATCAGGGAGTATTGACTGATGAGACTGCGACGCCTCAGGCGCACCACGTTGGCGAAGCTGGGAGGTTCGACGATGGCGGTGGCAGCGGCACTTGCCCTGCCCGGCATGGTCAACAGCTACGCGAGCCCCAACCAGAACCAAAACCAAAACCAGAACCAGCAGGGGGCATCCACGCCGATCAAGCACGTGGTCGTGATCTTTGGCGAGAACGTGTCGTTCGACCATTACTTCGCCACGTACCCGAACGCCACCAACCCCGCGGGTGAGCCCTCCTTCACGGCGGCCCCGAACACGCCGGCCGTGAACGGGCTGGCGCCGAGCACCGCCAACGGCGAGACCAACCTCATCGCCGACAACCCGAACGGGGTGAGTCCGCAGCGTCAGGACCCCCAGAACGTCAACGACGTGCTGACCTGCGACCAGAACCACGCTGCGAAGGCCGAGCAGGCCGCGTTCGACCAGGGGAAGATGGACATGTTCCTCCAGAACGTGGCCACCGGCACCGGGAACAGCCCCGAGGGCCAGCCGTGCAACGCCGACGTCGACCTCGACTACTACGACGGCAACACGGTCACGGCGATGTGGAACTACGCCCAGCACTTCGCGATGAGCGACAACTCCTTCGGCACCACCTTCGGGCCCTCCACCCCTGGCGCCGTCAACGTGATCTCCGGTGACACCGGCAACGTTGACGCCAGCAAGACCCTCCCCTCGGCGACGACCAACTCCGCCATCGTCCCGGACGGCCAGGGCGGCTTCACCGACATCGGCGACACCGCCCCCTACTACGACGACTGCCCCGACAGCAGCACCACCACCGCCTTCACGGGCCAGAACATCGGCGACCAGCTGAACAAGGCCGGGCTCTCGTGGGGCTGGTTCCAGGGCGGGTTCGCCCCCACCACGACGGCCGTGGCACCGACCGACGACCCCGGGTACGTCTCGCCCGACAAGGCCGGCGGCTACGAAACCGGTGACAGCCCGGCGGTGTGCGGGTCGAGCCACAACATCGGCGCCATTCTGGGCGGCACGGGGAAGACGGGTGCCCAGGCGTACGGAACCGAGAGCGACTACCTCGCCCACCACGAGCCGTTCCAGTACTTCGCCTCGACGGCCAACCCGCACCACCTCGCCCCGACGAGCCTCTCCGCGGTCGGCACCGACACCGAGAGCTACGTCAACGGCGTGCCGCAGTTCAACACGGCCAACCACCAGTACGACATGAGCACCTTCAACAACCTGTTGACCGCCATCGACAACCACCAGCTGAGCCCGAATCACCTGCCGGCCGTCAGCTATTTGAAGGCGCCCGGCTACGAGGACGGCCACCAGGGCTACTCGGACCCGCTCGATGAGCAGAACTTCGTCACCACCGAGGTCAACGCCATCGAGTCGTCCCCTGACTGGAAGTCGACGGCGATCATCCTGAACTACGACGACTCCGACGGCTTCTACGACCACGTCGACGCAGCCACGGAGAATGGCGGCCAGCCTCAGAACGCCTCGCAGGTCGCCGGGCTCGACTCGCTGACGGCCCCCGGGATGTGCGGCACTGCCACCCCGGTGCTGACCAACAGCGCCGGCCAGCCCGAGCAGGGTCGCTGCGGTCTGGGCCCCCGCCTGCCGTTCCTGGTGATCTCCCCCTGGTCCAAGTCCAACTTCGTCAGCCACACCATGACCGACCAGTCCTCGATCGTGAAGTTCGTCGAGGACAACTGGGACCTCGGAGGTATCACCGGCTCGGCCGCCAACATCGCCGGGTCGATCGACAACATGTTCAACTTCAACCAGAAGCCGGCGGCGCCGCTGTTCCTGAGCAACACCAGCGGGGAGCAGATCTCGGGCTCCGGAGGATCGGGTTCGATGAGCCACAGCCATGGCGGGCTCGCCCTGCGGGCACGGCGCTAGGCCGAGGGTCAGGTCCGCAGGCCCTGACCTAGCCCCCGACCTCGGCTGACGATGTGGCCGCTGCCTCCGGGCGGCGGCCACATTCGCGTCTCGGTTTCGCGCCGTCGCCGCTCGGGCTCGCTCAAGGTTCAGGGCGCGAAGCGGGTGCGGTGGGGGACCCGGATCGCGCCCAGAGTCTGGCTCCCGGCGGACGGCATCTCATCGAGCCGCCGTGTGGCGAGGTGAGGCCGAGACTCAGGCGGCGTCGCGTGCGGTCAAAGCGTCGGCCTCCGGCGTCGCGGCCCCTGCGCGGCCGTCCCGGCTACCGGGTTCGCGTCGGCGACTACCGGATCCTCTACACCGTCCAGGAGGACATGCTCCTGGTCGTCGGTGTAGCTCTCCGGGCTACGCGGCGACGGGGGCCGCCAGCAGCTGTTCCTGCTCGACGCGCTGGCGGCGGATGGCGGGGCCGGCGAGGATCAGGTAGCTGAGCCCGCCCACGAAGATCCCGGTGTAGACGCTGAAGTCGGCGCCGCCGGTGGCGGAGGCGATCGGCCC